>CACYEE010000193.1 GCA_902773415.1 uncultured Actinomyces sp. | reverse complement strand
TGCACGCCTTCGCCGGAAACGTCGCGCGTAATGGAGGGGTTTTCGGATTTGCGGGAAATCTTGTCGATCTCGTCGATGTAGATGATTCCGATTTCGGCGCGCTTGACGTCATCGTCGGCGGCCTGGATGAGCTTGAGAAGAATGTTTTCGACGTCTTCGCCGACGTATCCTGCTTCCGTCAGGGCGGTCGCGTCGGCAATCGCAAAAGGAACGTCGAGCATTCGGGCAAGCGACTGGGCGAGATAGGTCTTTCCTGTGCCCGTCGGCCCGACAAGAAGGATGTTCGACTTGCCGATTTCGACATCCTCGTCGGTGCTTTTTCGCGGCTGGCGCTGGGCGCGAATCCGCTTGTAATGGTTGTAGACGGCCACCGCGAGAGTCCGTTTCGCCGAGTCCTGGCCGATGACGTATTCGTTGAGGAACTCGTAGATGGCGAGCGGCTTCGGGAGGGCGTCAAGCGAGAACTCGGAGTCCTGCTCGTTCTTCAGCTCCTCGGCGAGAATATCGTTGCACAGCTCGATGCATTCGTTGCAGATGTAGCTTCCATGCCCGGTAATGAGCTTCTTCACCTGCCGCTGGCTCTTCTGGCAGAAGGAGCATTTCGCATCTCGGTGCGCCGTGGAGGTCATCGGTTTCCCTTCGCTCAGGTCGTGCCGGGGCTCGCGCCCCGCGCTTTCCCTATCATAGCGGCCAGAAACGCCACAACAGGGATGCGGCCCGCGGAACTGCCGGAGTTCCGCGGGCCGAAAGATGTAGTATTCGTCTCACTCCGCGGCCCTGCGCCTTACGGCTGTGCCTTGGCCTTGCGGGATTCGAGCACCTGGTCGACGAGGCCGTATTCCTTGGCCTGCGGGGCCGTGAGAATCTTGTCGCGCTGGATGTCCCTCGCGATTTCCACGCTGCTCTTGCCGCTGTGGAGGGCAAGAGTGTCGCACAGCCATCCGGTCATGCGTTCGAGCTCGTCGGCGACGATTGCGATGTCGGAGGCCTGCCCTTGCATGCCTTCCATTGCGGGCTGGTGGATGAGCACTCGGGCGTTGGGCAGGGCCAGGCGCCGACCGGGGGCCCCGGCCGCGAGAAGCACGGCAGCGGCGGAAGCGGCTTGGCCAAGGCAGACCGTCTGGATTTCGGGGCGAATGTACTGCATCGTATCGTAGATCGCGGTCAAGGCCGTGAAGGAGCCGCCAGGCGAGTTGATGTACATCGTGATAAGCGAATCGGGGTCCTGGCTTTCGAGCACGAGAAGCTGGGCCATGATGTCGTCTGCCGAAGCGTCGTCGACCTGCACTCCGAGGAAGATGATGCGGTCCTCGAAAAGCTTCGTGTAGGGGTTTTGCCGGCGGTAGCCGTAGGGGGTGCGCTCCTCGAAGTCGGGAAGCACGTAGCGCATCTGCGGCGACGCGGGAGCCGTATAGCCGAAGCGGGCGAACTCGGCGGGAAGGTTGCCTGCCGCGGAAAAGTCGATGCCTGCCATTCCTGCCTCACTCCTTGCCTTTGCGAATCGAGCTTTGGGATTCGATGATGTGGTCGACGAAGCCGTATTCGAGGGCTTCCTGCGCGGAGAACCAGTTGTCGCGGTCCGAATCGGCAATGATCTGTTCGACCGGCTTGCCGGTGTTCTCGGCGATGATTTCGGCAAGTTCCTGCTTCATCTTGAGGATGAGGTCGGCGTTGATGCGGATTTCGGTGGCGGTGCCGCCTGCCCCGCCGAGCGGCTGGTGCATGAGCACCCGGGTATGGGGCGTGATGTATCGTTTTCCCTTTGCTCCTGCGGTGAGCAGGAACTGGCCCATCGAGGCGGCCATGCCCATTCCGACGGTCACGACGTCGGGCTGGACGTACTGCATCGTGTCGTAGATTGCCATGCCTGCGGTCACGGAGCCGCCCGGCGAGTTGATGTAGAGGTAGATGTCCTTCTCGGGATCCTCTGCGGCGAGGAGCATCATCTGGGCGCAGATGATATTCGCGTTTTCGTCGCGCACCTCCGAACCAAGCCAGATGATGCGCTCCTTGAGGAGGCGATTGTAGACCGAGTCTCCGAGCCCGAGGCCCTGGGGCCCTTCGCCGGCCATGAGAGGCGTGCTGCTCACGTAGGTTCCTTCCTGCAGGTTTCGGTGTTGGTGCGACGACGTTGCGCGCCTTCCCCCAGCGTCTGCGCTTCGCGTGCGCCCGACGCGGGAAAGCGATGCCAAGCATCCGTTTCCTAACCTAGTGCCTTTGCCGACGAGATTCACTTCATGGGGGCGCTTTTCGCTCATGGCGCATGCACGGATGCCTGCGGCGGAACCGCTCCTGCCGGGTTGTCGCAGGGGGATGGGCATCCGGTCGCTTCGCTCCCTCTCGCAGCGAAGCAGGCCGAGGCGTATCAAAGGGGTCTGACCCCTTTGATACGCAACCCGCCCCGGCCAGCTCCAGGCTCGATGAAGCGAACCTTCTAGTCTTCCTCGGCGACGGCGTGGTCGGACTCCTCGAAGTCTCCATCGGCCCCGCCCTCGGAAACTTCGGTACCGGTCTCCGCCGAAGCATCCTCCTCCGGCGCTTCCTTGCCGTTTGCCGCGGCCTTCGGGGCGGGAGCGGCCGAGAAGTCCGGAACAACCTCGTTCTCCGGAGCCTCGCCCACAACCTCGGTCACGTCGATCGCATTGCCTTCGGCGTCGACGACCGTCGCCAGACGCAGCGCGGACACGAGGGCCTTGCCACGGCGCATGTCGCCGGCATAAGCCTCAAGCTGGCCGCTCTGAACCACGGTCTGCACGAACTGGTTCGGATCCATGCCATACATCTGGGCCTGCTCGACGAGGCCGTTAAGCAGCTCCTCCTGATCGAGGTCGATCTGGAACCTCTCGGCCAGAACGTCGAGCATGAGCTGGGTCTTCAACGCGTTCTCGGATTCCTTGCGGATCTCCTCGCCATGCGAATCGTCGGCCTCGCGACCCTCGCCCTCGAGGTGGGCGGCAATCTCCGCGTCGATCACCTCGGCAGGAAGCGGCACCTCGGTGTTCTCGAGAATCTTCTCCAGAAGAGCGTCGCGAGCCTCGACGACAAGGCTCGAAAGGCGGTCCTTCTTCACCTGCTCTCCAAGATCGGCACGCAGTTCGCCAATCGTGTCGAACTCGGAAGCGAAGGATGCGAACTCGTCGTCGGCCTCGGGAAGCTCGGTCTCCTTCACGGCCGTCACCGTGACGGTCACCTCGGCCTCTTCGCCGGCATGGTCGCCGCCCTCGAGCTTCGTCGTGAAGGTCCTCTCCTCCCCGGCATTCGCACCGGCGAGAGCCTCGTCGATACCCTCGACCATGTTGCCCGAACCGATCTGGTAGGACACGCCCTCGGCGTTGTCGACAATCTCGTCGCCAATCTTCGCCACAAGGTTAATCGTGCAGAAGTCGCCCTCGGCGGCCGCACGCTCGACATCCTTGAGAGTGCCGAACTGTTCGCGCAGCGACGTGAGGCGAGCCTCCACGTCCTCGTCCGAAATCGCCGAGGAACCCACCTCGACCGTCATCGAAGCCGGATCGGCAATCGCGATTTCCGGACGCACCGCGACCGTCACGACGAAAACGAAATCGGACTCGTCGCCCTTCTCCAGCGGAACCCCGGTCACTTCGACTTCGGGACGGGCAAGCGGCACGAGACCCGTCTCTTCCAGAGCCTTCGCATAGTAGCCGTCGAGCGAGCCGTTGACGGCTTCCTGCACGAGCGCGCCACGGCCGAACTGGGCCTCGATAACGCGGGCGGGAACATGGCCGCGGCGGAAGCCGGGAATGTTCACCTGGTTTGAAATGTCCTTCGCAGCCTTGTCGATCTCGGGCTTGAACTCATCGAACGGAACTTCGACGGTCAGCTGGGCTTTTGCGGGCTCGAGGTACTCAACGGAGCTCTTCACAAGTCCTCCACGTGTCGGGCGGCCGCAGCCGCCATCCTTTACTATTCTGCTGAGGTGCGCCACGTCTTCTTTTCGCCGCAAGCAGGCCGAAAACGCGAGAGCACATACCCCGCAATGCTACGCCACCGCGCCGCTGGGCGGGCCTGCGCTCCGCGTGAGATTCGTGACGGGAATCGGGATGCCCGAAAGCCCGGCACCGGCCCTGCACGTCCGAGGCACCCCGGCGGAACCCGGCGTCGCCCCATGTGCCTGCGCCCTAATCGCGCGCCTCGCGAGCCTGCCGGGCCGGACGGTCGGCAATCTTCAGCCACGCGATTGCGACCGTGACAATCAGCAGCAGGGAGGCCACCACGGACGTTCCCTGCATTCCAAAGGAGAAGGCCTCGCGGGCATGGTCGAGCACGCCCGGGCCGAAAGACTCCCCCTCCGCGATTTTCCCCAAAGCCGAAGCGAGATTCTCGCGCAGGAGCCTCGCCAGCGGGCCGTCGTCAAGATCGTCGGGAAGCCTCAGGGCGTACAGGGCGTTGACGAGCGAACCGAGAACGGCAATCCCGAGAGCGGTGCCAAGCTGGTAGGCCGTCTGGGAGACCGACGAGGCCGCACCCGATTCGTCGGGCGGAGCCGCGGCGAGAAGAATGTCCGTGGCGACGGGATAGGCGACGCCCGCCCCGAAACCGATCATGGCCAGCGAAGCGCCGAAGCCGACGAAACCCGGCATGTTCGCCGTCGCCGCCACGCCCAGAAAGCCCGCCGCCATGAAGGCAAGCGCCACCGCGAGCGCATGTCCCGACCCGAAACGCCGGACCATCGCAGGCAGCGCAAACACGGCGAGCGCGGCGAAGACCATCGCCGCGATCTCCACTCCCCCCGCTTGCAGCGGCGACAGGCCGCGAACCAGCTGCAAGTACTGCCCGAAGAAGAAGAACAGGCCCGAGAAGGAAAAGACCGCAAGCATCGACACGACGAGCGCCCACGAAAACGACGGGATGCGGAACAGGGCCAGATTCAAGATCGGATTGTCGATTCGCCGCTGGCGGCGCAGGAACACCGCGAGCAGCGCAAGGCCGACGACGAGCATCGGCCACGCCGAAAAGTGCGGGTCGATGCGGGCAAGCTCCTTGATCGCGTAGACCATGAGCAGGACTGCGGCAATCGAAAGAAGCGACGAAAAAACGTCGACGCGCACCGCCCCGGAACGCTTCGTCTCGGGAACAAGCAGGATGACGCCGAGAATCGTTGCCGCCATGATCGGGGCGTTGACGAGAAAGACGGAGCCCCACCAGACGTGCTCGAGGAGGAAGCCGCCGACTGCGGGGCCGAGAGCCATTCCGCCCGTCGACCCGGCCGACCAGATGGCGATTGCGAGGGTCCGCTCGCCGTCGCGAAGGAAGATGGTGCGTACGAGCGCGAGAGTCGACGGCATGATGAGCGCGGCAAAGACGCCAAGCATGGCGCGAAGGGCGATGAGGAAGGCTGCCGACGGGGCCCACGCGGCTGCGACCGAGAGGATTCCGAAGCCGAACAGGCCGAGGAGAAGAACCTTTCGCCGGCCAAAACGGTCGGCCAGGTTTCCGCCCGTCACGAGAAAGCCGGCAAGGGTGAAGGCGTAGATGTCGCCAATCCACAGCATTTCGACCGCTTTCGGCTCCAGCGAGGCCGACAGCGCCGGCATTGCGAGCGAGAGCACCGTGTTGTCGATCGACAAGATGGTGACGCCGACGGTGAGCACGGCAAGCGCCGCCCACGAGCGGGGAGTCGCCGAAGGCACGTCGGAGCGTGAAGCCATGCCGGTCATCGAAGTCCTGCCAATCGCAAAAGGGGAAACGTGCGTGTCCTTTCCCTCTCAAGGGTACGCATCGCGAAGGAGCATCGGCCAGTTCGTGACACAATCGTAAGCCTCGGCGTCAAGGAATCCGACAGGCGCACATGCCTGGCATGCGGCGCGCGGTCGCCCCGGGCCGGAACTTTCCGTCGCACGCTTGCGTCGCGCCGGAACTTCAAGTCGCGCACTTGCGGCATGCCGGAGCTTTCCGTCGGGTGTTCGCCGCGCGACTGCGCCGCGCCCGGCTGTGCCCCCGCGTCGCTCGGAAACCAAGAAAGCCGGGCCTTTCAGACCTGACGGTTTTCTCGATTCCTCGCTTCTTGCCGGGTATTCGGCGCGCTTCGCGCGCCTGCGGCCCTCCTGCGCTCGGACAACGAAAAAAGAGAGGACGCCCTTCTGGCATTCCTCCCTTTTTCGCTGTCTGCGATTGGTCGGGTGGCTGACGGGACTTGAACCCGCGGCCCCCTGGACCACAACCAGGTGCTCTACCAGCTGAGCTACAGCCACCATGCGCCGCCTTGCGAGCAGCAACGGCTCAACTATATCCAATCGCGGCGCGAACGCATAAACGAGGACGAGTGAAACGCGACACGACGCGCATCGGGCAGCGCGAGCACCCCGCGTCGCCCGAAAAAAGAAAGCCAGCGCCATCTCGCGAGGAATGCCCGAACCCGGACGGACCCGGAACCAGTCCGGCGTTCCGAGCGCAACCCCAACCGCTTGCGCAGGCGAAAGAGCCGGATATCGTAAAAGGACAGACCGGCGTCGCATCGGGGGACAGCCCCCATGCGGCACCGGACGGCGGACGCACCCTTGCGAGACAGCCCCTCCGCACTCGCCGCAGGACAGGCACCCGTCACCAGTAGGCGCGCACCGCAATCGCGTCGGCGAACTTCTCGAGGTTTTCCGGATCCGCCGAAAGATACAGCGAACCGTCGATAAGCGAAATCTCCATCACGTAGAACTCGTGCGCGTCCCCCTCGCCGCCGCGCACGATATCGACGCGGTTGTAGAGCAGCAGTTCGTCGCGCCCGTTCGTCTTCTTGACGTACCTGTGCATGACCTTGCGAATCTCTTCGCCCCAACGCCACTCTTCCTCGGTAGCGGCATACGCCTTGGAAACCTCCTCCTGCTTCCGGTCGGTCGAACGGAAAGCCGAATGAAGCATCGGAGCCTTCTCGACGCCATAGGAAGCGAGGCCGTTGAGATAGACCATCGACATCTCTCCCGAACGGTCGATTTCCGACTGGTAGCGCTGAACCATCACGGTGCGGCCGGCCTCCAGCTCCGCCAGGGCATGGGCCACGGCCTCCGAGCGCGACCGGGCATCGGTCGCCGTATAGCGCCCGGTTCCGCGACCGCCCGAAGAAATCGCAGGCTTGATGATGAAGTCGCCGTCGGCCGGAAAGCGGGTATGAATCTGATGCTTGGAGAGGTTCTGGCCAGGCTCGAGCCACATCGTGGGAATGGTCGGCAGGCCGAGCGCCTCAAGCTCCCTGAGGTAGTGCTTGTCGGAGTTCCATTCAAGCAGGTGGGCCTGGTTGAGCAGCCGCGGCACCCTCTTCGCCCAGTCAAGGAACTCCCTGCGACGCCCCGCGTAGTCGCGCACGGAACGAAGCACGGTGACGGCGGACTTCGACCAGTCGACGGAAGGGTCGTCCCAGATGGCGATGCGAGGTTCGAGTCCGCGCTCGCGCAGGGCGTCGGGAAGGTTCGCCTCGTCGGGTTCGAGGTTCGGATAGTCGGAACAGGTTACGAGGGTGACGATTTCGCTAGACACGCCTTCACTTTAGCCGCTTCAAGGGTGAGGCACGTCCCAAACGGGAGAACTCCCTGCCGCACTCGCGCGGCCCCGGACGCCTTCGAGCCGGCTCGAAACGACGCCGAGACCGGCAGCGAAACCTACTCTTGCCGCATTCCAGTTTCTGGAAGGGCCCTGTGGAGGTACGCACAAGCGCAACCTTTCGGTGGGCTTTTATCTTGAAGGCGAGTATTTTAGGAGGCGACGCGACGAAGCGCCAAACCCGATGCAGGAAAGAAGGCTGCGCTGTCATGGCTTCGATTAAGTCCCGGACGACCCATATCCAGGTTTCCACAACCCCGATTCCTGAGAGCGAGGCGAACGCGGACATCCGAAAGGCATCCGCCGCCGAATCCAAGAAGAAGACATCGGGCGAACACAAGAAGTCGGCCTCCACGGCGCTCGCGGCAAAGGATTCGGCACGCCCGGCAACACCGGCGGCAAAGCCCGCCCCTCAGGCGAAGCCCAAGGAAGCCGTACAACCCGCACCGAAGCAGGCCCGCTCCTACCGGCGCCTCATCGGCGTCGTCGGCGGCCTTGCCGCCGCGTTCGCCGTCTACTTCGCCTTCCCCAAGGAATTCAGCCCGGAACTCGCGGCGAAGCTCGCCGAATCGACAAAGGTCGTGTTCGCCGGCGAAGTCGACCCGGCCACCGGCAAGGCGGCATTCGATGCGGCCGCGCAGGCCAACCAGATGGCCATGACCGCAGCGGTTGCCGTGCTCATGGGAACCATGTGGATGACCGAAGCGATTCCGCTGGCAATCACGGCCCTCATCCCCCTCGTCGCCTTCCCGGTTCTCGGCGTCGGCAAGGGGATTGCGGGCATCGGCGACGTCGGCGCCTCCTACGGCTCGTCCACGATCTGGCTGTTCATGGGCGGCTTCTTCCTTGCTCTCGCAATGGAACGCTGGCATCTTCAGCGCCGCATCGCCCTCGTGACGGTGCTGCTGGTGGGAACGAAGCCGAAGCGGCTCGTCCTCGGATTCATGGTGACGACGGGCTTCCTGTCGATGTGGGTATCGAATACCGCCACTGCCGTCATGATGCTGCCCATCGGCGCCTCGATTCTCGCCCTGCTCGGCCCGAGCGACGGAAAGTCGAAGCGCGATTCAAAGTTCGGCACGGCCCTCATGTTCGGCATCGCCTACTCGGCATCGCTCGGCTCCCTCTCCACGCTGATCGGCACTCCCCCGAACACGCTCCTGAAGGCCTACCTCCTCAACGACTTCGGCATTTCGATGAACTTCGGCCTCTGGATGCTGTTTGCGACGCCGCTGGCCTGGGGCTTCATGCTCATCGCATGGTGGCTGATCACGACGCTCTACAGGCCCGAAGTCGACGATCTTCCCGGCGGCAAGGAACTCATCCGCGAAGAACTCGCAAAGATGGGTCCGATGAGCCGCCAGGAGAAGATCGTGGGCGTCTACTTCCTGCTCACCGCGCTCGCCTGGGTGCTTGTGCCCTTCATCGCGCCCGATTCCCCGTTCTCCGACGAGGTCATCGCGATGGTGCTTGGCATCGCCCTCTTCCTCACGCCGGCCGAATCCTTCTCGAAAGACGGTCTGCTGGACTGGAAGACGGCGAAGGATATTCCGTGGGACGTGCTCCTGCTTTTCGGCGGCGGCCTCGCCCTCTCGGCGGCCTTTACCGCGACCGGCCTCTCGACGTGGATTGGCGACGCCTCCCAGGTGCTCGCCGGCATGCCCCCGCTCCTTCTCATCATGGCGCTCACGCTTATCACCGTGGGCCTCACCGAGGTCACGTCGAACACGGCAACCGCCGCGGCCTTCCTGCCGATCATGGGTGCCGTTGCCGTTGGCATGGGCCTCGATCCGCAGGCGCTGATGATTCCCGTCGCCCTCGGCTGCACCTGCGCCTTCATGCTTCCGGTGGCCACTCCCCCGAACGCGATTGCCTACTCGTCCGGCTATATCGAGGTGCGCCAGATGATGGCGACGGGCGTCAAGCTCCACGTCCTCGGCATCACCCTCATCACGGCGTTCTCCGCCTTCATTGCGCCGCTCGTGTTCGGCTACAGCCTGTAGGTCGCTCGCGGCTGGCGGAGACGGGGCCTGCGGCCCGGTTGACGAAGGCGTGCCGTGCCGCCCGGTCGAACACGCCGAGAATGCCCGCGAATGGTGCCGTCCCAGACAGAATGCCTAGAGCTGACCGGGGGTGGGGGGTCGGAACAGCGTTCCGACCCCCCACCCCCGATTGTTTGCGCAAGCGAGAGAGGCAGGTGCCGCACAAGGGGACAGACTGGTGTCGCATTGGGGACAGTCCCCTTTCCGACAAGCGGAAGGTGCGCGAGCTTGCTCGCACGAGACCGTAGCGAGGAAGCTGCGGGCGGGAGCGAAGCGACCGAACACGGTCCCCAATGCCGCACCCACCGTGGCCGCGCCCTTATGAGGCAGCCGCATTCGCGTCTTTGGCGCAGCGCCTGCGGAAGCCGTCGTCGAGCCTTGCCGCGATGCGGGGACGGCGCTCGCGGTCGGACCCGGGCCGAATGGCCCCGGCCCTGCATCGCGGCAACGCCCCCGCACGTTCACGACCGCATGTCACGACTGTGTAGCCGCGAACGTTCCGGAAAAACCCGCCGCACGCCGTCGCCCCGAAACACCGCCGGTCAACACCCATGCACGACCGCGCTGCCGCCTTGCACATGCATAGGGCGTCAGCGCAAACCAGCCTGCCATCCACCACGACCCGCCAAGGCCGCACGCACGAAAGGAAGGCCCACGATGTTGATGAGGAAGGTGGCGAGCGGGAAGCCCGCCGCCGCGGGAATCGCCATGCCCAGCAGATAGCGCCCGACCGAGCCGAGGAATCCGCCCAATCCCACGAAAAGCCAGCCCATCGTCGCCCCTTTCCGCCGACTTCTGTTGCTAAAGGTACAGGTACCCGCGCCAGCCGCGCGAAGAATAGTAGGATTCGGCACCGTTGTGGAAAGTGAACACCTCGCCGTAGCGTCGTTCGCAGAACAGGGCGCCGCCGCGTTCGCGGATTCGCGCCGGAGTGGCGATCCAGCTTGAGCTTCTGGTGTCGAATTCGCCCAGGCGCTGCAAGGCGCGGTAGAGCTCTTCGGGCATGAGGGCGACGCCGATGCTTGCCGCCTGCTCCGCGGCGCTTGCCTTCGGAGGGTTCTTCTTGCGTTT
>CACYEE010000192.1 GCA_902773415.1 uncultured Actinomyces sp. | reverse complement strand
AGCGCAGCCGACGCCGAACTCACCGCCGAAGACAAAACCGCATCCCTCGACCACGCGGAAGAAGTCCTCGCCCGCCACCGCGCAGGAGCTGGCCGCCCGGACCGGAACGAAGACTGACGGCAACCACCCGACGGCGGGCCGGCACTCGATGCCGACCCGCCGTTTCTTTTCCGCCCCGGACGAAAGGAAACCCATGATCCGCCACCTCGCACGCCTCGGTGCCCTCGCTCTCGCCGCCGCACTCGCCTTCCCGGCTTCCCCCGCAGCCGCCGACGACGAGGCCCGACCCGACCGCGACACCTACGCTGCCGCCCTCGAGGCCGCATACAAGGACAACCTCGCCTCCCTCGGCGCGACCGAGAAGGAACTGCGGAAATTCGGGGACTGCATCGTCGAAGCCACCTACACCGGGATGTCTGCCGAAGCGACATCGGCCATTGCCGACGACAACTACGACTACCAGCTCACCGACGACGATGCGAACCTCTTCTTCGAGGCGACAAACAGCTGCCTCGAAGACGCGGGAATCGCCGATCTCATGGTCGAAGATTCCGCCACGCAGAACGCCAAGGGCACGACAAGCCCCGACGGCACCGACGCGGCCAGCGGCGCAGACGACGAGACCGCCGAAGCCGGAGAATCCGCACAATCCGGAAGCGAATCGGGCGACGCGGCGAACAGCGCCGTGGCTGACCGCACCGACGCGGCCAGCGGCGCAGACGACGAGACCGCGCAAACGCAATCGGAAGCCGGCTCCCCCTCCGCATTGACGAGAATGCCGATCGCCATCGGACTGTTCGTTGCCGCCATCCTCCTTGCAGCCGGCGGCCTCGTTCTTGTCAACCGCCCCAGGATGGCCGCCTCGCGTGCCGCCCGCACGAAGGCGACCGATACGGACCTTGACGGCCTCCTCGAATAGGTTCGCCCCGCTCCCTCCGTTTTCCCGGCCCCGTTCCCGGCCATTCCGCCCCGGACGTTTCCAGCATTCTGTCAGGAAAGGCTCCTATGCTGGTTGCCGGATGCCAATCAAAGGAGACACATGGCCCGCCCCAAAACCTTCGCTGCCGTTGCGGCGCTTTCCCTCGCCCTGTCAGGATGCGCCGCAAACGCCGAGGAGCTCTCCGCAGGCACCCTTCCCTTTCCGACCGAACCCTCCCCGGCCGCACGCGAAACCCGCACGTCAGGCACCGGTTCCTCAGCCGAGGCCGACACCGGCCCCAGCCCGGCAGCTTCCAGCGCGAACCCGGCCGAAAAGTCGCCGGACGGGTTGGCGGACGGCAGCGAAGGAGGCGGGACCCCCATCGACGGGCATTCGCAGGAAGCGACACACGCCGCCACGCAGCCCCGAAACACGACCGTCGTCGGCACCGCCGGCACCGAGACCGCCGCGGGCACCCGCACCTCCGCGCCGGTGCCCGCAGGCAGCGACATCGGCGCCAGCGTCGCTGCCCCCGTCCCCGCCCCCGCACAGGCCAGCTCCCCGAACACGTCCCCCGACAGCCTCGCCTCCGGCCTCGCGGTCTCCTTCGCCGCAGACAAGCGCGCCGACGGCGAAACGTTCGCGGAAACGACGCTTGCCGCCTACGCCACCTGCGTCGCCCAATATGCCTATTCGGCCCTTGGCTCCGAGGCGCGCGCCGCAATCGCCCGCGGAGACGACGCGGACTCCTGGCCCCTCACGGATGCGGAAGAAGACGCCCTGGACACCGCCGAAGACCACTGCGAAGACGCGACAGGCTGGTAGGAAACCCGTCAGTCCATCCCCGGCGCGGAAAGCGTGGCAGGCAAAGCGCGAACCGCCCTCGTGTGCCGGGCCCGCTCCGCAAGTTCCCGCGCACTCTGCGGATACAGAACCGCCTCAAGCGTCAGCGGATGCGCAGGAGCCACCACGACTTCCCCGTCGCGCCGCGCCCGGGCAAGCCTGCGCGCCGGCCAATGCGCAGGCCTGCGGCCGGAGCCGACACGCAGAAGCGAGCCGACGAGAGTGCGCACCATCGAATGGCAGAAGGCATCGGCCTGGGCACGGATTTCGACAATTCCGTCGTCCGTGCGCTGCGCATGGAGCGCCTGAAGCTCGCGAATCGTCGTCGCCCCCTCGCGTGGCTTGCAAAACGACAGGAAGTCATGCTCGCCCACAAGCAGCGCCGCCGCCTCGTTCATCGCCTCGAGATCCAGCCGGGAATCGAGCCACAGCACATCGCCGCGACGCAAGGGGTCGAAACGCTCGGGAGCATCGCAGACCCGATACGAATACACGCGGCCAAGAGCCGAAAAACGCGCATCGAAACCCTCGGGAGCCACCGAAACCCGCGAAACGACAACATCGGAACTGCCTCGCGGCCCCTCCGAGGCGCGGGCAAGCAGGGCCATCATGCGCCGGCGCAGCGCCTGTTCGGGCGAGGCATCCGACCGTCCCGGCATCGACTCGAAGGCGTGGCGGGGCACATCGACGTGGACGACATTGCCGCGGGCATGCACTCCCGCATCCGTCCGGCCCGCCACGGTGAGCCTTGCCGGTTCGCGCATCAGCGTCGCAAGGACTCCCGCGAGCACCCCTTCAACGGTCCGCAATCCCTCCTGCGCCGCCCAACCGTGAAATCCGCTGCCGTCATACGCCACGTCGAGACGCAGCCGAACAGTTTGCGCTACCGTCGTATCCATGACGGAAGTTTCCCACACTTCGCCCGAACACGCGAACACGGCGCCCGCCCTGCGCACGCTCGGCGTCGACTGCGGAGGCGGCGGAATCAAGACGAGCCTTCTCGACCCGGAGGGCACGCCGGTCGGCCCCCGCCTGAGAACCCCTGTTCCCTACCCGTTCTCGCCCGACGCCCTGCTCCGCATTCTCGCCGAGCACGGAGAAAGGCTCGGCTCCTTCGACCGGATCACCCTCGGCATGCCCGGCATGATCCGCCAGGGCCGCGTCGTCTACACGCCGCATTACATTCGCGCGGGCGGCCCGCACACGGCCAGGGACCCAAGGCTCGAAGCGGCGTGGAACGGCCTTGACATGCAGGCTCTCCTTGCCGAACGTTTCCAGGTTCCCGCGCTCGTCCTCAACGACGCCGAGGTCGCGGCTGCCGCAGTGGCATCCGGCACCGGCTGCGAGCTTGTGCTGACCCTCGGTACGGGCCTCGGAGCGACGATTGTCGTCGACGGGAGGCTTGCGCCGCATCTCGAAATTTCGCATGCGCCTGCCTTCGACGGCATGACCTTCGACGAGGCGGTGGGCGAAGCGAACCGCGCGCGGCTGGGGAACGATGCATGGGGCGGCGTGGTGGTGCGCGCCATTGGCGCGCTGTGGGAACCGATTCGCTGGGATACCCTCTATGTGGGCGGCGGCAATGGCGAACGTTTGCCCCGCGAGGCGAAGGAGCGGCTGCGTGCCGCCTTTGGCGGTGCGCACCGGGTGCGTTTCATTCCCAATGCCGCGGGAACGACCGGCGGCGTGCGCGCCTGGGATCTGGCACGATAGCCTCACGGAGGGTCCCGCATCCTGCCTGCGCATGGATTCTGCGGGCGTTCGGTGCCGCAAAGGGCCTCGCTGCCGCAAGGGGGAGCGCCCCGTGCGGCACTGGCCTGTCCCGTATCAACGGGGTCAGACACCATTGATACGGATCTGCGCAAACGGCTGGGGCGGGAACCGGAAGAGAATTCCGTTTCCCGCCCCAGCCGAATTCAAGCACCTTCGTGGGACAGCCCCGCCTCCGAGTGCCCTGCGGCCTCAGCCCGGACGGCTCAGGCCTT
>CACYEE010000191.1 GCA_902773415.1 uncultured Actinomyces sp. | reverse complement strand
GTGGTTTCTTCGGGTTCGGGTGCGGGTATGGGCGTGGAGAAGTCCGGCAGTGCGGGGGCCTGTACGGGGTCGGGCATGGCCGGTTGTGCCGGTTGGCTTCGGGGCGTGCGCCTGCGCCTGTGTGGGGGTTCGGGGGTGTGCGACGGTGCGACGGCGGGCAGGGGCGCGGGCGTGGTTTCTTCGGGTTCGGGTGCGGGTATGGGCGTGGAGAAGTCCGGCAGTGCGGGGGCCTGTACGGGGTCGGGCAGGGGCCTGCGCCTGGACGTGCGCCTTCCCTCCGTCGCGGATGAAGGCGACGGCGTCGCGAAAGGCCATTGCGTCGCCGCCTCCGAAAGCTCGGACCTCTCCGCGGAAGCGGGGCCGGGAATCGCAGACCTCTTGTGCGCGCCACGTCGTGCGGCGCGACTGCGGCGGGATTCCAACCCGTCGAATTCGCCTCGGTACATCTCGTCCACGGGCGAAAGTCTACACTGGGGCCATGAGCATTGTTCTTGCGGCTACCCCTATCGGCAACGACGCCGACGCCTCGCCCCGCCTTCGCGCGGAACTTGAAAGCGCAAGCGTCGTCGCCGCCGAAGACACGCGCCGTCTTCGCAACCTCGCCGCCCGCCTCGGAACAAGAATCGGCGGGCGCGTCGTGTCCTGCCACGAACACAACGAAGCCGAACGTGTCCCCCGCCTGCTTGAACTCGCGAAAGAGGGCCGCGTTGTCGTCGTCACGGACGCCGGAATGCCCGCCGTGTCCGATCCGGGCTACCGGCTCGTCGCGCGCGCCGTCGCCGAGGGAATCGACGTCACCGTCGTACCCGGCCCCTCCGCGGTCCTCGCCGCGCTCGCGGTCTCCGGCCTGGCCACCGACCGCTTCGCCTTCGAGGGGTTCCTCCCGCGCAAGGGCGCCGAACTCGCGCGGACCCTTCAGGCGCTCGCGGGCGAAGAACGCACGATGGTGTTCTACGAATCCCCCCGTCGCCTTGGAGCGACGCTCGAAGCGATGGCCACCGCCTTCGGGACGCGGCGGCGGGCCGCAGTATGCCGCGAACTGACGAAAGCGCATGAGGAAGTCGTGCGTGGCGAACTCGCCACGCTTGCCGAACGCTTCTCCGACGGGGCGCTCGGGGAAATCGCAATCGTCGTCGAAGGCGCCGAACCTCCAGGCGCGGCGCAGGCCGGAACGGCGGAAGCCGACGAGGTCCTCGCCCTCGCCCGCCTTGGAATCAGGCTCAAGGATGCCGCCGCGCACGTCGCCGCCCGCACCGGGATGCGGCGAAAGGACCTCTACGAACTCGCGCTTGAACGCAAAGGGTGACGGTCCGAAAACACGCCGGATGCGGACGCGGCATTTCTCGCTTGCGCCATTGTCGGCGCGGCACGTCCGTAACCGAGATGCGAACCGGTAAAAAAAGTTAATATACTATTGTCAGTTTTTCGAACGTAAGGCCGCACGGCGCGGCCCGAGCAGGGAGGCACGATGGCAGCGAAAGGGAAAAACGAGTTTGCTGAGGTGTTTCGAGGCGCGGTTTCGCGCTCCGGCAAGACTCTCGCGCAGATTGTCGACGAACTCGAAGCCAACGGATCGACCATCTCCCAGGCCTCCCTTTCCTACTGGCAGTCCGGCCGCTCCGTACCTCGTCGCCAATCTTCCGTGCGCACGCTCACGCTTCTCGAAACCATTCTCGACGTTCCGCGCGGCACCCTTATCAATGCCGCCTCCGACGGATCGGCCCGCGCATTCCAGATCGCGCCCGAAGCCGCCGCGACCTTCGAGAACACCTCGCGCGGAATGATCGTGCCCGACACCTCGAACGCCGTGCCCGAGGACGCGGGCACGATCGACTGGTCCAACGAGGTCGAACGCAAGGCGATGCGGGTCAACGTCGCCCTTTCCGACGGCGGGCGCGTCATGGTGGTCAAGACCCTCGCAATCGTCGCCCTCACCGGCGTCAAGGCCCCCGTGTTCCATGTCGGCAACGTGTGGGGCGAAGGCGACAGCCTGCCGGAGCTGACCGACATCGTTGGCGGAAACACAGGCCGGAGCTTCGTCCATGAGGACGAACACTACGTGCTCCGTGAAATCCGCCTGCCCGAAGGCTTTGCCACGGGCGAGCTGCGCCAGGTCGGCTGGACGGTGCGGCGCGAATCGAGTGAGCGGATCACCCGCACCCCGCACCGCTGGTTCGCCCAGCCGCTCGGCGCCTACGCCCTCACCCTCGATTTCGGTGCCGCCGTGCCGCGCTACGTCGAATGGGTGCAGGTGCAGACCGTGACGGAAAACGGCTTCACGAAGAGGGTGGAGACGTCCCGCGAGCTTTCGCTGGCCGGCGGAATCGCCAAACTCACTCTCGAAGATGTTCACGACTGCACCGCGTACGTGCGTTGGGAATGGTAGGCCGGCCCGCGTACCGGGAAGGCGGCCTTCGCCCCGGTCCTCCGCGACGTTTGGCGCCGGTCGCGCGCCATGCGCCGTGGCGGGCCTCGCATGGCCGTCTGGCTTGAAGCCTGCCCTGTGCCTGCCGGAACATGACGGCGGACTTGGCGGCGGATTTGGCGGAAACCGGGCGGGAGCGGCGCGGGCGCTATAAGGTTGGAGGGTAAACCTTCCGGGAAGGAGAAACGAATGAGTGAAGAGACACGCCGGGCACTGGTCATCGTCGATGTTCAGCCCGATTTCTGCGAGGGCGGCAAGCTTGCGGTTGAAGGCGGGAACGCCTGCGCGGAGCGAATCGCCGACTTTGTGACCGAAAACGCAAACGAATACGAACTGATTGTCACCACCCAGGACTGGCATATCGAGCCGGGACGCCATTTTTCCGACAATCCGGATTACGTGGATACCTGGCCCGAGCATTGCGTGGCCGAAACCCCCGGTGCCGACCTGCACGAGGCGATTGCCTCGCTCTCGACGGACGTTTCGATCAAGAAGGGCCAGTACGACGGTGCCTACTCCGGTTTCGAGGGGATTGACGCCGAGGAGAATCCGCTCGCGCGCATCCTGCGCGACGCCGAAATCCAGGCGATCGACGTGGTTGGCCTTGCCGAATCGCATTGCGTGAAGGAAACGGCTCTTTCGGGCGTGCGCGAAGGCTTCCGTGTTCGCGTGTTTTCCGATTTGACCGAACCTGTGACCGAGGAGCTTGGCGTTGTCGCCCGCGAGGAGATGGACGACGCCGGGGTCGAGCAGCTCAAGTCCTCCGAGGCCTTCGGCTTCTACGAGGAGCCCGAGGATGCGCCGATTCCCGGCGACGCCGAGTGAGCTTTCGATTCTGAGGGCGCGGATGCCGATGGCTGCGCCGAAGACGCCTCCGGCGCGGACGGCGAAAGCCTCGGCGCGCTTGTCCGGGACTGCGGTTCCTTCGCTTTTCGGCGACGGGAAGCGGCCGTCTCCTTGAGAGGACTGTCTCGCGCGGGTGCTTGAACCTGGCTGGGGCGGGAACCGGAACGTTGTGTCCGGTTCCCGCCCCAGCCATTTTGAAAGCGTATCAATGGGGTCAGACCCCTTTGATACGCCGGATTGGGGACAGTCCCCTTTTGTGCGGGCTTGCCCGCGCGAGACCGGAGCGAAGCATGCGAACGCAGTCCCCGCATCTCGCCCGGTCTGTTTTCCCGCGAGGGCGGCGGGCGCGCCCTCGCGGGGCGGTTTCGGAAGGTGAGCTGTGCCGCCCGTTTCACGCGAGTGCGCAGGCGGGCGTAGGATTGGCGACATGTCGCATATCCTTTCCGCAGTTGCCTGGCCGTACGCGAACGGCCCCCGTCATATTGGCCACGTCGCCGGCTTCGGCGTCCCCTCGGACGTGTTCTCGCGCTACATGCGCATGCGCGGGCACGACGTATTGATGGTCTCCGGCACCGACGAGCACGGCACCCCGATCATGGTGCAGGCCGACGCCGAAGGGGTGACCCCGAAGCAGCTCGCGGACAAGAACAACCGCATCATCGTCGAGGATCTCGTGGGCCTCGGCCTGTCCTACGACCTGTTCACCCGCACCACCACCGTCAACCACGAGCAGGTGGTGCAGGAACTGTTCCGCGTGTGCCGCGACAATGGCTACATGGCGGTTCGGGAGACCCCCGTCGCCATCGACCCGGAAACCGGCAACACGCTGCCCGACCGCTACATCGAGGGAACGTGCCCGCTGTGCGGGACCGACGGCGCGCGCGGCGACCAGTGCGACGCCTGCGGCAACCAGCTCGACCCGCAGGACCTGGTCAACCCCGTCTCGAAGGTGTCCGGCAAGGCGCCCGAATTCACAGTGACCGAGCATTACTTCTTGGATTTGCCGGCTCTGGCCGAGGCACTCGGGGCCTGGCTCGACGCCGTGGACGAGACCGGCACGTGGCGTCCGAACGTCATCTCCTTCTCCAAGCATCTGCTCGAGGACGTGCGCCCGCGCGCCATGAGCCGCGACATTTCGTGGGGCATCCCGATTCCCGGCTGGGAAGACCAGCCGAACAAGCGCCTGTACGTGTGGTTCGACGCCGTCATCGGCTACCTGTCGGCCTCCATCGAGTGGGCGCGCCGCCGCGAGGCCGCCGGCAAAGGGTCGGCGGAAGACTGGCGCCTGTGGTGGTCCGCCGATGCCGAGGATGCGGAATCCTACTATTTCATGGGCAAGGACAACATCGTCTTCCATTCGCAGATCTGGCCGGCCGAGCTGCTCGCCTACAATGGCGGCGGTTCGCGCGGCGGAGCCGCGGGGGAGCTGGGCACGCTCAAGCTGCCGACGCAAGTGGTGAGTTCCGAGTTCCTGACGATGGAATCGCGCAAGTTCTCATCCTCGAAGGGGATTGTCATCTACGTGCGCGACATGCTCGAACGCTACCAGCCCGACGCCCTGCGCTACTTCATCGCCATCGCCGGGCCGGAGACCTCCGACGCGGACTTCACGTGGGACGAGTTCCTGCGCCGCACGAATACCGAACTGGTGGCCGGCTGGGGCAACCTCGTTTCGCGCACCGGCGCGATGATCGCGAAGAACTTCGGCGAAATTCCCGCGGCTGGCGGACTCGAGGAGATCGACGCGAAGCTCCTGGAGCAGGTTCGCGAAGGCTTTGCGACGGTGGGTGCCATGATCGAGGCCCATCGCCAGCGTGCGGCGATTGCCGAAATCATGCGCCTGGTGGGGGAAGCGAACGCCTATGTTTCCGCCACCGAGCCCTTCAAGCTCAAGGCTCCCGAACAGCGCGAGCGCCTGGCGACGGTACTGAACACGCTGGCCCAGGCGGTGAGCGATGTGAATACGATGATGAGCGTGTTTCTGCCGCATTCGTCGAACAAGATCGACGCGATCCTGGGCGGGGCGGGCGATATTGCCCCGATGCCGCGCATCGTCGAATCTGACGACCTCGACGGCGGCGACCCGTACCCGATCATTACCGGCGACTACGCGGGCGTGCGCGCATGGGAGCCTCGCGCGGTCGTGCCGGGAACGCCGATTTCCAAGCCGAAGCCGGTGTTCGTCAAGCTCGACCCGAGTATCGTTGCGGAAGAACTCGAACGTCACGGACTCGGTGGCGAGTAGGAGGAGCCGGATTATGGGACTGTTTGGCGGGCGCAAGAAAAAAGAAGCAGCCTGCTGGGCGATGCTCGATGCGGAATCGTGCCTGAAGGAGAACTTCCGGCTCACCGTCGACGATGCATTTGCCTTCGTAGGCCGTGGAACTACGGTAACGGGCACCGTCACGAGCGGAATGTGCCGAGAAGGTGAGGCCGCGGCTGGTCACTGCGAACGGGATATTCGAGACGAAGATTCATGCAGTCGGGATTCGTAGCCCGTACCGCAAAGCAAACGGTTGTGGCTGCAAGACGGAGTACATCAGCCTTGGGCTGCGCGGCGTGGAGAAAGAGCGGATGCAGGCAGGCGATGTTGTTCGCGTCAACAACGCGGGAATGTCCAGCATGGGGCCCCGCTGAAGGGAGCGATGCGCCCATGGAACTCACGGGGCCTGCGGGGATCCCAGAGCGAGGCGGGGCACCCATCAGGGCGGGCGGCGCGTTCAACGCGCTCATAACAGTGAAACCAACAGTGGAGGGATGCAGCGATGGCAAAGAAGAATCGCCACGCCTACCCGGATGTTCCTGAGCGGTTGCCGCACGACGTCGTCGACAACCACACCCATTTGCCCGTCGGCACCGATCCGGGCGGCAGCGCCGATACGCGCGACTACAGCGCGCGCCCCGAAAACGAAATGCCGCCCACCGTCGCCGAGCATCTGGCGCGCATGGAGGCTGCGGGCGTGCGCGCGGCGATTACCTCAGGATGCGAGATGCCCGACCTTGAAGAATCGGCCGCCCTCGCCGCGGCCCATCCGGGGCGAATCTATGCGGCGCTCGCGATCCACCCCAACGAAGCTCCGCTGCATTGCGGGATTGCGGAGACAGGGCCTGACGGCCTCGAACATGGCCTCGACCCGTGGCATCGCGAATGCTCCCTCGAAGATGCCGTGGGTCTCGTGTCGGACCTGGCTCGCCAGCCCGGCGTCGTCGCCATCGGCGAAACCGGCCTCGACCGTTTCCGCACCGCCGAAGCCGGCAAGGCCGCGCAGATCGAAGCCTTCCGCATGCATATCGCCCTTGCGAAGGAACTCGACCTTCCGCTCCAGATCCACGACCGCGAAGCCCACGAGGACTGCGTGCGCGTCCTGCTTGCCGACGGCGCGCCCGAGCGCACCGTCTTCCACTGCTTCTCGGGCGACGCCGAGATGGCGCGCACCTGTTCCGAGCACGGGTGGTACGGGTCGTTTGGCGGAACGATGACCTACAAGGCGAACGAGGACCTGCGCGAAGCCTTCCTCGCCTTCCCCGACGAGCTTGTCCTGCTCGAGACCGACGCCCCGTACCTGACGCCGATGCCCTGGCGTGGCCACCCGAACGCCGCCTACGCCTGCGCCTACACGGCCCGATTCGGGGCGGAGCTGCGCGGCGTGGAGCTTGCCGACTGGTGTGCGCGGCTCGACGCGAATACGCGAGAGGTGTACGGAATCTGAGGAGGCCCGGATTGCGGGGCGGGCGAAGCGGGCCTGCGTATCAATGGGGTCAGACCCCTTTGATACGCCCGCCCCGGCCAGCTCCAGACGGCCCTTCCGGGACAGCCCGGTTCGTGCCGAAAATACAGGCCTTTGCCGGTTTGACAATAGGTGTCGTCGTGTGCAATTGGCGACTCGCCCTAGACGGATGGTAACGGTTTGGTTACAATCAATGGAGATCCGATAGCTGGCCCGGAAAGCGGGGCGGCATGAACAGGAGGAAGACTCTTGGGTCGACACAGTGGACT
>CACYEE010000190.1 GCA_902773415.1 uncultured Actinomyces sp. | reverse complement strand
CGCCCGGCGTCGTTCAGGCTCTGCGGCGTGCGTGAACGTGCCGCTGATGCGCGACGGACGCCCGGCGTCGACTTGCTTCGAGCCGCCTGCAATGGCGTACCCTTGCCGCATGGCAGGCACAGGGGCCGGCGACATTGCCGGTGGCGCGGCGCGAGGGCAAGGCGTCATGGCGCGCGGATTCGAGATTTCGGGGCGGGTTGCGCCTTTCATGCTTATCGCTTCCGGCATCGTCCAATATGTCGGTGCCGCCATCGCCGTGTCGCTTTTCGCTCACGCGAGTTCCGTCTCTGTCGGCTGGGGCCGCCTGCTCACCGCGTGCATCATGCTCGGCCTGTGGCGTCGACCCTGGCCGCGAACGTCCGAGGGGCGCTTCGACTGGACCCGCGTGCGCACAAGCGTTCTCTTCGGTCTCATGCTCGCCTCGATGAACATCACCTTCTACCTTGCCATCGAACGCATCGCGCTCGGCACCACCGTCGCTCTCGAATTCCTCGGGCCGGTGCTGCTTGCCGCCCTGACCGGGCGCGGCTGGAAGGTGCGTGCCGGCATCGTTTTCGCGCTCGCGGGCGTGTTTCTCATTTCGTGGGTCGGGGTGGACATCTCCGGCCGCAGCGTCCGGGTCGGCGTGTTCTGGGCGCTTGTCGCAGGCGTGTTCTGGGCCTTCTACATGTGGATGGGGCGCAGGGTCGCCACGTCGGGGAATCCGCTTGACGGCCTGACCGTCGGCATCGGAGCCGGGGTGCTCGCCTATGCGCCCGTTGCCGCGCCTGGCTTCCTGCCGATTCTGAGCACTCCGAAGCTGCTGGCGCTCATGTTCCTCGTCGGCTTGTGCTCGTCGGTGATCCAGAACGGTCTCGATCAGGTCGTCATGAAGGCCCTGCCGCCCGCCCGCTTCGCCCTGCTCAACTCGCTCCTGCCGGCGATTTCCCTCGGTGTCGGCATCGTGACGATGCGTCAGATTCCGACGTGGGGCGAAGTCGCGGGTCTTGTGTGCGTGACGGTTGCGGTTGCGCTCGCCACGAGCCCGGGGGAGGGCGACGCGACGTAGCCGCCGGGCCCGTGTTGGTCCGTGTTCGGCGGCGGGGACTGCATCGACTCTGTCCCCTTTGCGGCATATGCGGGACCGTCCTTTGGTGCTGGAATCGGTTAACGTATCACTGGTGCCTGACACCAGTGATACGCCCGGTGCTGCGCGGCTTCGGGCGGAAAATGTGAGGTGTCGATCAGGGGAGGGTACCCTATACCAGACATGGTAGAATGGCAACTTGTACGCCTCATTATTCTCGAACAGGAGCGGAAAACCCATGACCTTTACAGTCGGCGAAACCGTTGTCTACCCCCATCACGGAGCGGCCCGCATCCAGGACATCTCCACGAAGGTGATTCGAGGCGAAGAGAAGCTCTACCTCACGCTCGAAGTGATGCAGGGCGACCTCACGATCATGGTTCCCGCCGACAAGGTGGAGGAAGTCGGCGTCCGGGACGTCTCCGACGAAAACAAGCTCCAGCATGTGTTCGACGTTCTTCGGGAAGAGGACATCGAGGAGCCCTCGAACTGGTCCCGCCGCTTCAAGGCGAACGGCGAGAAGCTCACCTCCGGCGACATCATCAAGGTCGCCGAGGTCGTGCGCGACCTCACGCGCCGCGACATCGAACGCCACCTGTCCGCCGGCGAGAAGCGCATGCTCACGCAGGCGCGCGTTGTCCTCGGCTCCGAGGTGGCTCTCGCCCGCGGCATTTCCGACGACGAAGCCCTCGCGCTTCTCGACGAGATTCTCGCCTCGGCGGGCACGAACTGACGTGACCGCGGTCGCGATCGTTGCGGGTGCCGGTTCCGGCACCCGTTTTGGTTCCCACGGGCCGAAAGCTCTTGTACGGCTTGGCGGCGAACCGCTCGTGGTTCACGCAGTGCGTTCGATGGCGGCCTCGGGCGTCGTGGCCGCGTGCGTGGTCACGGCCCCGGCGTCGGCGCTCGGCGAGTTTCGTTCGGCGCTCGCTGCGGCCGGATACGGGGAGGCGGGGGAGTTCCCGGTCCGCGTCGTAGCCGGAGGGGCGACGCGGCAGGCTTCCGTTGCCGCAGGCCTTGAGGCTGCGGGCGGTTTCGGCGAGGCTCCGCGGCATGTGCTGGTCCACGACGCGGCCCGCGCGCTCACGCCGCCGCGAATGATCGCTCGGGTGGTGGCCGGGCTTGAGGCTGGCCATGTGGCGGTCGTTCCCGCGCTGCCCGTCGTGGACACGATCAAGGAGGTTGGGGAGGCCTGCCCGGACGGCACCGAGCCGATTGCGCGGACCCTCGACCGTTCCAGGCTGCGGGCCATGCAGACCCCTCAGGGTTTTTCCTTCGATGCGATTGTCGCCGCCCACCGCGAGCTTGCCGCGCGCGGGGGTTCGGAGGCTTCGGCCGCTCCCGACGATGCCGCCCTCATGGAGGAAACGGGACACGAAGTGGTGCTTGTCGAGGGTTCCGAGCTGGCGCTCAAGGTCACGCGGCCGCTCGACCTGCGAATCTGCGAAGCGCTTCTCGGGGGAGCTTGAGGCGTGCCCTGCCACGCGCCGTTGCGCGCCGACGCGGTGTTCCGACCGCGACGCAGCGGGCTGAGAACGGTTCGGAACAGGCGTTTGCGGACGTCCAAATGCAGTGCCTGTTTTGAAGGTGGCAGGTGCGAGCGCTAAACTTGATGTCGTTCCCGGCGCCACCGCTCGCCACCACACCCTTCGATTGCATGGCGCGGACGTGCTCTGTGCCGGCAGAAAGAAAGACGAAACATGGATATTCGCACCGGCGCCGCACTCGACGTACACGCCTTTTCCGACGACTCGAGCCGTTCCCTCCAGCTCGCCTGCCTCCGCTGGCCCGGCGAGCGCGGACTTGCCGGACATTCGGATGCCGACGTTGCCGCCCATGCCGCCGCAGACGCCCTCCTCGTCGCCACCGGAATCGGCGAACTCGGCAGCGTCTTCGGCATCGACAATCCCAAATGGGCCGGAGCCTCCGGAGCCATGCTCCTCAAGGAAGCCTGCACGCTCATAGCGAAAGACGGCTGGTCCATCTCGAACATCACCGTGCAGATCATCGGGCAATCCCCGCGCTTCGCACCGCAAAAAGGCATGGCCGAAGCGGCAATGAGCGCCATCGTCGGAGCCCCGGTCTCGGTTTCGGCGACCACCACCGACCACCTCGGCTTCATCGGCCGTGAGGAAGGCATCGCGGCCCTCGCCTCCGTGCTTGTCACCCGCGCATGACCTTGAACCTCCGGCCTTGCCGATTCCGGCGAGAAAGAAGGACGGACTAGGTGGGAAGGGGAGCGTCCCCGGATCTCACGTTCTCGACCGCAAGGAGGACGTTGCTGCTCTCGCCTCCGTGCTTGCCGCCCGCAGCCGAATGCCGCAGGGGGGACAGTCCCCTTTGCGACGCCCCGTGCGCATTCGCCAAGGGGAAGCCCCGCAACCGGCACCCGCCCATGCAATGCCGCACAAGTCCGCGGCCTGCGCCGCGAATCTGGAACGATTGAATCCGGCACGGAACCATTCGGGAAAGAAAGGCGAGCACATGGCGGACGCAAAGACGAGCCTCGGAGCCGGCCAGCAGTCAGGCGAACCCATCGAGAAGATCGCGGCGAAAATCGGCATCCCCGACAAGGCCGTCCTGCGCTACGGCAAGGGCAAGGCCAAGATCGACCTCGACTACCTCGCCACGCTCCCCGAACGCGACTCCAAGCTCGTGCTCGTCACCGCCATCTCGCCCACGCCCGCCGGCGAAGGCAAGACCACCACCTCCATCGGCCTGGCCGACGGCCTGCGCCGCCTCGGAGTCTCCTCCGTGCTCGCCCTGCGCGAGCCCTCGATGGGTCCCGTCTTCGGCATCAAAGGCGGCGCCACCGGCGGCGGCAAGTCCCAGCTCATCCCCGCCCAGGACATCAACCTCCACTTCACCGGCGACTTCGCCGCCATCGCCGAAGCGAACAACCTGCTCGCGGCCATGGTCGACAACGCCCTGCATTTCGGCACCGTCAACCTCGACCCGCGCACGGTCGAAATCCGCCGCGCCATCGACGTCAACGACCGCGCCCTGCGCACCGTCACCACCGGCCTGGGCGGGCGCGCCGGCGGCGTGCCGCGCGAAACCGGCTTCGACATCACCGCCGCCTCCCAGATCATGGCCACCTTCTGCATGGCCGAAAACCTCGAGGACCTCGAGTCGCGTCTGGGCCGCATCGTCGTCGGCCAGTCCTTCGACGGCACCGACGTCACCGCCGACGACCTCGGTGCCACCGGCGCGCTTGCAGCCATCGTGCGCGACGCCTTCGCCCCGAACCTCGTCCAGACCGAAGAAGGCACGCCCGCCTTCGTCCACGGCGGTCCCTTCGCGAACATCGCACACGGCTGCAACTCGATCGTCGCCACGAAGGCCGCGCTCGCCATGGGCGACGTCGTCGTCACCGAGGCTGGCTTCGGCGCAGACCTGGGCGCCGAAAAGTTCTTCGACATCAAATGCCGCGCGGCGGGAATCGCCCCCGCCGCGACCGTCGTCGTCGCAACCGTTCGAGCCCTCAAGTACCACGGCGGCGTGCCGCGCGAGGAACTCGAGGAAGAAAACGTCGAAGCGCTGCGTGCCGGCATGGCGAACATCGAACGGCATGTGGCCAACCTGCGCGACGTCTTCGGCCAGAGGGCCATCGTCGCAATCAACCGCTTCTCCTCCGACACCGACGCCGAAATCGAGGCCCTGCGCTCAGGACTCGACGTGCCCGTCGTCCTCGCCACGCATTTTGCCGAGGGCGGTGCCGGTGCCGAAGACCTCGCCCGCGCCGTGCTTGAGGCCGCCACCGAACCGGCCGAGCCGCATTTCGCCTACGACGAGGACATGAGCCTGGCAGAGAAGGCCGAAGCCGTGGTCAAGCGCGTGTACGGCGGTGCCTCGGTGTCCTTCGGGAAGGTCGCCGAGCGTGAAATCGCGCGCCTGGAAGCAGGAGGCTGGGGCCATGCCCCCGTGTGCATGGCCAAGACGCAGTACTCCTTCTCCGCCGACCAGAAGCTGCTCGGAGCCCCCGAAGGCTTCGACGTGCGCGTGCGCGAGGTACGCCTGTCGGCGGGCGCAGGCTTCGTCGTGCTCATTACCGGAACGATCATGACGATGCCCGGCCTGCCCAGGCGTCCCTCCGCAGTCGATTTCGCCATCGGCGAGGGCGGGGAAATCCTCGGCATGCATTGACGTTGCAGATTTGGGTGCGGCGCGGGCCGACAGGTGCCGGGCGTCGGCCCCGACGGGCCGGCAGCCGGCCCTGGCCACCGGCCCGGTAGACTGGCCGCATGAGCATCGCAATGTCTGTTGCCATCGCCCTCGGCGCTCTCGGCGCGATGGGCGGGTTCGCCGTCGCCATCTGGGCGCTTATGCGCCTGAGCCCTGAAGGCACGGCGAAGGCCGCACGCCAAAACCAGCCGCTTGCCGCGCCCGCAGCGCAGGCTGCCGCACTGGCGCTCGGCGGCACCTGCACGCCACTGCTCGGAGCGGCAGCATGGAAGGCAATGCCCGAACGCAGCGCGCGAACGCTTCATCGAGGAAGTCGCCGCGGCCGGAATCGGCCTGCCGCTGACCGCCGACCCCTTCACTCGCGCGCGGACGCCGTCGCCCCTCACCATCGTCCAGGCCGGCCGCTCCTTCGGATCCGTGGCCGCCTACCAGTTCTTCTGCAAGGTACCCGGCGAATGGCCGCCTGCCACGGCACGGTGACGCTAACGAAAGAGAACCTCAACGCCATGCTTTTCGTCGTCGACTTCCACGTGAACCCGCTGTTCGCAGTCGAGGCAGAGCCGGCCATCGCCCATATCGAATCGGCGATGCGCAATCTTGCCAAACATCCGTGGAACCGGCCCGTGCGCGCCCGGGCCGGCAACCACGCGATGCTGGCCGTGACCCATCCGAACCGAGAGGCGATGGCGAAGTGCTACGACGTCCTCGCGACCCTCGCCCCCGGGGTGCCGCTGTGAAGGCGCGGACCCGCGCGGCGACACGGGCCTTCGCCGCTTTCGCGCTTGCCGGATGCGCGCTTGCCGGATGTGCGGGCAAGCCCTCGCCCGCGGGCGGCAGCGCGAGCTCTTCGGCGGCAACGACGGTGCCTTCGGCGTCCTCGGAAGAACCGGCGAGCCTTGAGGAATGGGGAACATGGACACCGACACAGGAAGGACGGGGCATTTTCCGCAGCGAGCGGCTCGGGCTGGAAATCGAGCTTCCGGGCGAGCCGGACATCCAGCCTCCGGCGGAAGGAGACGAGTTCGAGATGACCCGGCTTCGGGTCGAGGCAGGTGGCTCGACTGGTGTTTCGGTGCTTGTGACCGTCGAAAAGGTGACGCCCGAACAGAATGAGCGGCTTGCGGCGATGGACGATTCGCAGGAGCTTTCCGAGCTCGGCTACTACGTGCAGCAGATGGTCGGATCGGCAGAGTATGTCGAGGCGCTTGCGGAGCTTCCGCTTGACGGCCATCCGGGCCTGCGCTATCGGGCCTCGAACTACGATGCGGACCTGTGGACGGTTCTCGGGGAGGACCACCTGTATACGGTGGCGACCTACGGGCTTGACGAGTACACGAACGTCATCGTCTTCGGTTCGATGAACGTGTCTGGCTGACTGGCATTGTGCCTGGCCGGGCTGATTGGCGGTGTGCTTTGCTTGGCGGGATGGCCGTTCTCCTGCCGGTCGGTGCCTGGGCGGGACGGCGGGGTGCCTTCTTCCCTTCTTGCGTTCGTTTTTTGCGCGCAACTCGGAGCGCGGTGCTCTGGCGTGCAGGTCTGGTTGCATGCGGGGATGTTTTGCTCCGACTTGTGCCGG
>CACYEE010000189.1 GCA_902773415.1 uncultured Actinomyces sp. | reverse complement strand
GTGTTCGGTCGCTTCGTTCCCTCTCGCAGCTTCCTCGCCCCGGCGCACGCGCTCCCGGCCCGCGGCCCCAGGCCGCGGGCCTACAGCAGAATCGGCTCGGGCACCAGCTCGACGCCGAAACGTTCACGCACGCCCTCGATGATCTCGTCGGACAGCGCCCGGATATCCGCGCCACGCGCCCGGCCACGGTTCGTCAGCGCCAGGCAGTGCTTCGTCGACAGGGCCGCCGGGCCCGGCAGCCCGTAGCCCGCCGGGAAGCCCGCATGGTCGATGAGCCAGGCAGCGGACGTCTTGACCCGGCCCTCGCCCGGCGCGGCCGCTCCGACCTCGCTCGAACCTGCGACGAATCGCGGAGCATCTTCGGGGAGCCGTGCCGCCTCCGCCTCGCTCAGCACGGGATTGGTGAAGAACGACCCGCAAGAGTACGTGTCGCGGTCCGAATCGTCAAGGACCATCCCCTTGCTTGCCCGAAGAGCAAGCACGGCCTCGCGCACGGCTTTCGCGTCGGCCCTCTGCCCCGCTTCGACGCCCAGGCGCGCCGCAAGCTGGCCGTAGGCGATTGGAACGGACAGCGCCGCGTACTCAAGCCGGAACGTGACGGCCAGGACAACCCAGCGCGGGCTCGGCCCGAAACCCTCGCCAATCGACCTTTTGAGCGCGGAGGTTCGGTATCCGAAATCCAGCTCGTCGCGCTGGAGGATCACGGTTTCGGCACCCTTGCGGTCGAATGCGCGCACTCGGACGAGCGAGGCGGAAACATCGTGCCCGTAGGCGCCGATGTTCTGGACAGGCGCCGCACCGACGGTTCCGGGGATGCCCGACAGGGCCTCAAGACCGGCCAGGCCGCGCTCCAGGGTGGCGGCAACGAATTCGTCCCAGCCCATGCCGGCCTCGACGGTGACCTCCGCATGTCGGCTGCCTGCGCCGCCAGGCCCGTCAAGGCCCGCAGGCCCGTCGAGGTCGCGGACGGCAAGACCCCGGCGCACATCGCGCAGCACAGTGCCCCCGAAGGGCACGTCGGAGGCAACGATGTTCGAGCCGCCGCCGATGACGAGCAGCGGCGTGCCGTGGCCGTCTGCGTGGTCGACGGCGGCAAGAATCTTCTCCTCGGTGTCGGCTTCGACATAGGAGGCGACAGGACCCCCCACCTGCATGGTGGTGAGTTCGGCAAGCGTCGTGGCGCCGCTCGTTGCGCGGCCGGCAGGATACGTCTTCATGGGGCAAGCCTAGCGCGTCGCCCGGCACGCCACGCTCCGATGCCCGCTGATGTGCACGCATTTTGTCATGTCGGGTCCCGTTTCCGGTCCTCGTGACGACTGCGCGCAAATATCACTGGCAGCGTGACACGCAATTTCCATGCATGTGCCATGCACGTACGGGCCACGCCGCCAGCAGGAACGGCGCCTGCGCAGGAGATGCGCACAAAAAGACCCGCCTGATGGCGGGCCTTGAAGGTTTGACCGATTCCGGCAATCCATGCCGATCTCAGCGGGTCTCGCGGTGAGTCGTCGACTTCCGGCACCTCCGGCAGTACTTCTTGAGCTCAAGGCGATCCGGCGTGGTACGACGGTTCTTGCGGGTGATGTAGTTGCGCTCCTTGCAATCAACGCATGCAAGCGTAATCTTGGGGCGAATATCCGAAGACTTCGAAGCCACTTTCATCTCCTCCAGTAAGCCGGAGCAAATGCCCCGGATTCTTGTCCGTAGCGGGAGCGGGGCTTGAACCCGCGACCTCACGATTATGAGTCGTGCGCTCTGACCAGCTGAGCTACCCCGCCTCACCACCTGCCGACACGAGGTCAGCAAGAGAGCCCCGAGAGAGGATTGAACTCTCGACCTTCTCCTTACCATGGAGACGCTCTACCACTGAGCTATCGGGGCAACGCCTGAAAGCCTACCAGCACACTGCCACCTTCTCCAAATCGAAGAAGGGGGCGAGTGCGGCGAAGACCATCACGCACGCCTTTCGGCTGTGAGTGCTTCACACTCGTGGCGGGTGCAGGATTCGAACCTGCGAAGGCAAAGCCATCTGATTTACAGTCAGGTCC
>CACYEE010000188.1 GCA_902773415.1 uncultured Actinomyces sp. | reverse complement strand
GCCGCCCCATTCGATCCAGCCCGGGCCGCCCTTCTTCTGCGGGAACCAGAGGTCCATCTCGGCGCTCGGCTCGGTGAAGGGGAAGAAGGAGGGGCGCAGGCGCATCTTAGCCTCGGGGCCGAACATGGCGCGGGCGAAGTGGTCGAGGACTCCCTTCAGGTGCGCCATCGTCAGGCCCTTGTCGACGGCGAGGCCTTCGACCTGGTGGAAGACGGGCGTGTGGGTCGCATCCAGCGCGTCGGAGCGGAACACCTTGCCGGGGCAGGCGATGTAGACGGGCGCGCCCTTGTCCAGCATGACGTGGGACTGGACGGGCGAGGTGTGGGTGCGAAGGATGAGCTGGGCAAACTCGTCGACCTGATCTTGTCCGACCTGCTGCACGCCCTTGACGTAGAAGGTGTCCTGCATCTGGCGGGCCGGATGGTCGGGGCCGAAGTTGAGCGCGTCGAAGTTGAACCATTCGAGCTCGAGTTCCGGGCCTTCGGCGATGTCCCAACCGATGGAGACGAAGAAATCCGCGATGTCTTCCGTGAGAACCGTCAGCGGGTGGCGCGCGCCGAGCGGGGCGCGGCGGGTCGGGACGGTGACGTCGACTTTTTCGCTGGCCATCGCGGCCGCTTCGGCTTCCGTTTCGAGCCTCTCGGTGGCTTCGGCAAGGGCCGCCTGGATTTCCTTGCGCGCCTCGCCCAGCAGCTTGCCGGCCACGGGCTTGTCGGCCTTGTCGAGATAGCGGATCTGCATGTTGGCGTGGGTGATGGGAGCATTGTCGCCGCTGTGGGCCAGACGCGCAGCCTTGAGTTCGTCGAGGCTGCCGGCGGCGGCGAATGCCGCCTTCGCCTCCTCGACGGCGCGCGCGATGCCGGCCTCGTCGAGAGGGCTCAGCTCCTTCGCAGTTTCGGACATGGTTGCCTTTCCTCGTATTCAGGCCCGTTCGGGTGTCTCGTCCAGTCTAGTCGGAAAGGCCGGGGGCTTCGGCTGCGCGAAGGCCGATGCGAATGCGGCATGTGCCACTTCCCTTGCCGGGCAAGAGAGGGGCCAGGCCTAGGGCCGTCTCAAAAGGGAATTTGGAGAGGTCCGGGCGGGAATCGGGACGCTTCTCCGACCCTGCCTTGCCGTTTGTGCCAGCGAGAGGTTCGGGTCTCGCAAAAGGGGACTGTCCCCTTTTGCGAGACCCGACGGTGGCCGCGCCCTTGTGGGGCAGCCTCCGATCTCGCTGCGGCCAGAAGACACCGAAGGGGCGCACGGCCGAAACCGCGCGCCCCTTCGCCCCGTATTGGCAAGCCCTTGGGAATCAGATTTCCTCGGGAATCATCGAAATTGCGCCGCAGGGGCATTCCTGGGCGCACACGCCGCAGCCCTTGCAGTAGTCGTATTTGAATTCGTACTTCGTCGGCTCGATCTTGAGAATCGCGTTGTCCGGGCACACGCCGAAGCAGTTGTCGCACCCGAAGCAGTTTCCGCAGCTCATGCAGCGGCGTGCCTCGAAGACGGCAGTCTCCTCGTCAAGGCCGATGACGACCTCGTCCCAGTTGGAGGAGCGGCGAATGCCGTCGAGCTTCTCGCGTACCTGGTGCGGAGCATCGGAGTAGTAGTACGTCTCCATGCGGTCGAGCGTCGCATCGCCATGCTTCTCCGGAGCCTCGTACACGTCGCCACGCAGGTAGGCGTCGATGTTCCGTGCGGCCTTCTTGCCGTAGCCGATTGCAGCCGTCACGTTCTTTTCTGCGGGAATCATGTCGCCGCCAGCGAAGAGCCCGGGATGTCCCGTCTGGAAGTGGGAATCGACTTTCACCACTCCCCACTCGACTTCGATACCGTCGACGCCGTCGAGGAGGCCGAGGTCAGCCTGCTGGCCGACGGCCATGACTACCGTATCCGCCTCGACTTTCTCGTATTCGCCGGTCGGTTGCGGGAAGCCGTTTTCGTCGAGTTCCATCTTCTCGATCATGATCTCGCCCTCGTCGATCTCCTTGATCGTCTCGAGCCAGCGCAGGGTGATGCCTTCCTCTTCGGCTTCCTGAACCTCGAAGTCGTGGGCAGGCATCTTGTCGCGGGTACGGCGGTAGAGAATGACCGATTCTGCAGCGCCTAGGCGCTTGGCGGTGCGGGCCGCGTCGACGGCAGTGTTGCCGCCTCCGTAGACGACGACGCGGCGGCCGAGCATCGGCTTGTCGTCGCTCTGGTTGCCGCCGTCCTTCTCGACCTGGCCGAGGAGGTTGACGGCGTCGAGAACCTTCGCGGCCGTCTTCGAGGGAACATCGACGTTGCGGCCAAGCTGCTGGCCGACGGCGAGGAAGACGGCATCGAACTCGTCGAAGGCGCCCCCGAGCGAGGTCACCTTCGTGCCCAGCTCGAAGGTCACGCCCATCTCTTCGATCCGTCGGATTTCACCGTCGAGAATGCTGCGAGGAAGCCGGTAGGCGGGGATGCCGTAGCGCATCATGCCGCCGGCCTTTTCGGCACCGTCGCGCACGACGACGTCATGGCCGAGGCGGCGCAGGTGGTAGGCAACGGACAGGCCCGCCGGGCCGGCGCCCACGACGAGCACCTTCTTGCCGGTGTCGGGGTTGACGGGCGTGACCTTCCAGCCTTCCCTGAGGGCCTTGTCGCCAAGGAAACGTTCGACGGAGTTGATGCCGACGGCCTCGTCGACGCTGCCGCGGTTGCAGGCTCCTTCGCACGTGTGGTAGCAGACGCGGCCCATGACGGCGGGCATGGGATTGTTCACCATGATCTCGCGCCATGCCGCTTCGTAGTCGCCTTCTTCGGTGTGGAAGAGCCACTGCTGGATGTTCTCGCCGGCCGGGCACTGCTTGTTGCACGGAGGCAGCAGGTCGACGTAGATCGGGCGCTCCGAACGCCACGAGCCGGTGTGGTTGGCTGCGGACGAACCGATGTTGAGGGCGACGGCGAAGGGCTGGGTCGCTTCCTGCGGGAAAATCCGGGTCTCGGTCATCGGGCTTCCTCCTCCTCGTCGATAAGGTCGTAATGCTTGATGTTGCGATCGGCAAGTCGCTGAATGTCTTCGAGAACACCGGAGTCGCGGTTCTTGAGAACGTGGGCGAAACGGCGTTGGAGCTTGAGGTATTCCTCGACCGGCACCTTCTTGCGAATCTTCGCCACCGAGGTAATCTCGCCGTATTCGGCCTCGTAGACCGGGAAGAGTCCGGTCTGCGTCGCCAAGCGGGCAACCTTGACGGTCAGGCCGGACTGCACGCCCCAGCCAAGCGGGCAGGGCACGAGCACGTGGATGTAGCGCGCCCCGCGGAACTGCATGGCCTTGTTGACCTTGTATTCGAGGTCGCGCAAATCGGCGACGGTGGCGGTTGCGACGTAGGGGATGTCGTGGGCGATGGCGATCTTCGCGGCGTCCTTGCCTTGGCCCCAGTCGTTTCCGGGCTCGGGGCCCACGGGCTGGGTCGTCGCGGTGCGTGCCGCCGGGGGCGTCGCGCCCGAACGCTGAACTCCCGTGTTCATGTACGCCTCGTTGTCGTAGCAGATGTAGAGCACGTCGTCGTTGCGCTCGAACATGCCCGACAGCGGGCCGAAACCGATATCGACGGTACCGCCGTCGCCGCCCTGGGCGATGACGCGGGTCTGCTTGCCCTTGGCTTTCATTGCGGCGGCGACGCCGGAAGCGACGGCAGCGGCGTTGCCGAAGAGCGAGTGGATCCACGGGATGTTCCAGCTCGTCTCGGGATAGGGCGTCGAGAACACTTCAAGGCAGCCGGTCGCGTTGACGGCAATGACGTCGTTGCCGGTGGCGTTCATTGCGGCATCGACGGCATAGCGGGCGCCGAGCGCCTCGCCGCAGCCCTGGCACGCACGGTGCCCGGAGGTCAGCGAGTTTTGCCGGTTCGGGTCCGACTGGTTCGATCGGAGTTCTTCGGGAACGAGACGGTTGCCTACGGCGAAGGAGCCGACCTGGTAGAACTTGACATCGCGGGCCGGGATGATCGTCTCGTTGTAGTCGCGATGCGTATCGGGAACGCGAATCTCCCTCATCGGTCGCTCCCCTTCCTCATGAGTTCGGTGATGTCTCGGATCATGTTCTCTGGCACCGGACCGGACTTGCGGTTTTTCGCCTGCCGGCGGATCTCGCGGTCGACGAGATCCTTGTTGAGGTCCAGGAAGGTCAGATGGTCGGCGGTTCCGTCGGCCACGGTGTCAAGGTAGGCGTCAACCGAGTCGATTGTGATGTCGCGGCCGCCCAGTCCGGCGATCAGCTCCCACTCCTCATGCGCGTGGCCTTGCATGGCCATGTGGATTTCGCGGGAGACGATGCCTCCGATTCCGACCGAGAAGGCCTTTTCGAGGACGACGATTTTCCTGGCGTTCGCCAAGGCCTGGCGGATCGCCTTTGCCGGGAAGGGGCGGAAGGCGACGATGGAGAGCACTCCGATCTTCTCGCCGCGCTCGCGGCGCATGTCGATGGTGTCGCGCAGGGTTCCGGTAATCGAACCGAGGCAAACGACGACGGTCTCGGCGTCCTCCATTCGGTACTCGTGGACAAGTCCACCGGAGTTGCGGCCGAAGACCTCCTTGAACTCTTCGGCCACGCGCGGAATGACCCGCAGCGCTTCCATCTGCGTGAAGTGCTGGAGGTACTTGACCTCCATGAAGGCTTCCGGTCCGACCATTGCGCCAAGGGAGATCGGATCGCTCGAATCGAGGACGGTGCGCGGTTCGTATTCGGGAAGGAACTTCTCGACCTGTTCGCGCTCGGGAACGTCGACCTGTTCGACGGCGTGAGTGAGGATGAAGCCGTCCATGCAGACCATGACAGGAACGGAAAGCTCCTCGGCAATCTTGAAGGCCTGCACGTGGAGGTCGGCGGCTTCCTGGTTGTTCATCGCGTAAAGCTGGAGCCAACCGGAATCGCGCTGGCTCATGGCGTCGGAATGGTCGTTCCAGATGTTGATCGGGCCGCCGATGGCGCGATTCGCGACGGTCATGACGATGGGAAGGCCCATGCCGGAGGCGTTGTAGACGGCTTCGACCATGAACAGGAGGCCTTGGGAAGCGGTCGCCGTGTAGGTGCGCGCGCCGGCGGCCGAAGCGCCGATGCAGGCGGACATCGCCGAGAACTCGGACTCGACGTTGACGTATTCGCAGTTTTCGAGTTCGCCGGCCTTGACCATGCGCGAGAGCTCTTCGACGATGTGGGTCTGGGGGGAAATCGGATAGGCGGAAACCACTTCGGGCGCGCAGGCCGCAACGGCCTGCGCCATGGCCTTCGAGCCTTCGATCTGCTTAAGCATTCGCGGCTCCCTTCTTCAGTTCGGTGACGTATGCGTATGCGGCCTCGGCGGCGGCGACGTTCATCTGTCCGACCTTGCCGGGGAAACGCTGCATGATGGCGGCGGAGACGGACTCCAGCTTGTAGAGGCCGGTCAGGCCTGCGAGGGCTCCGAGCAGCACCGCATTGGGCACTGTGCGTCCAGTGTGTTCGCGGGCGATGTCGGAGGCGGGGACGGTCACGATGTGGCCCGCCGGACGCTCTTGCGCAAGTTCTGCGATTCCCAGCTCCTCAAGGGATTTCTTGGAATTGATGATGGCGTAGCCATCGTCGGTCAGACCGCCAAACACGTCGACGATAGGAAGAAGGGTGGGGTCCTGGACGATGACGACGTCGGGATGCAGCACGGGTTCGCGAGTCCGGATCTCGGTATCGCGAATGCGGCTGTAGGCAACAACCGGAGCACCTGTACGCTCCGAACCAAACGAGGGAAATGCCTGGGCGTGCGAACCTTCCGCGAACGCCGCGTAGGCGATCAGATCGGAAGCGGTCACGACACCCTGGCCACCTCGGCCATGAATGCGAATTTCGACCATGCCACTACCCTACGTCGCTGCGAAATGCGATGCGTGCCGCAGCCCGCGCCAAAGCGCGTTGCGGCCATTTTTGAAACAAAAATGAGGCGAAAACCGGCAAATGCAACAGGTCTTTGGTCCCATGTTTCTTTTGCGTCCAGAAAAGGTTAAAGAAATGGTAAATTGTCTCGACGCAAAGACAAAAGCGCAGGATAACGCAGGAAAATGGATTGCCTCACACCGCATGTACCGGCCCGGCCAAGGGCGCGAAACGTCGCGTGAAACCCGCTTAACCAGAATGCCTCTTGCCCTTCAAGGATTTTTGAAAACCGCGCCCCGAGACTTAGGCACGACCCTGAAACGCCCTAGCATCGTGCCGACAGGCACTGCGCAATCGCACTGGAATACGCAAGTACCGCCCCGGCAATCGCAACGTTGACCGACTCCGCCGCACCATACAGAGGAATCGACACCACGCCGTCGCATGCGGAGAGATCCTGCCCGGAAAAACCGCGAGCCTCGTTGCCGAGAATCCACAGCGTCCGCTCCCCCAGCCTCGGTCCGTCGGGCCGCTCGCCGAAAATCTCGCGTCGCGCCTCGCATGCCACAAGCCCATCAAGGCTCCACGCGCCTGCCGCGTCCGCAGCAAGCACCTGCAATCCGGCTCCGTGGCCCGCCTCGGCCATCTCGGCAAGCCCGACCGCCTCGACAACCGGGACATGGAACATCGACCCGGCACTCGCCCGAATCGCCTTCGGCGACATCGCCTCCGCCGAACCCGGCCCCAGAAGAACCGCCTCCGCTCCCGCAGCGTCCGCGACCCTCACGAGAGTTCCGAGATTGCCGGGGTCGGACAGCTCCACGCATCCGACGACAAGACGCGCCCGCTCGAGAAGACCGCGAAGATCCCACCTTGCGGGAACATCGATGACGGCAAGAAGCCCCTGGCCCGCCCCCGACATGTCGGCAAACTCCCGTTCGGCGACGACATGCGTGAAAACCCCGGCCTGCACCGCAAGACCGCGAATATCCGAATGCGCATCGAGAGCCGCAGCCGTCGCGTAGAAATCGCGCGCGAGGGCGGGAGCGCACGCAAGAAGCTCACGGACCGCCTGCGGTCCCTCCACGAGGGTCTGGCCGTGCCGTCTGCGCTGCTCGCGCCTATGCAGTCTTGCGGCACGCGCCATTTGCGGGCGGGTCGCATCCTTGAGCCGTAACGTCTCCATGCCTTCATCCTCTCATGCACGAGGCCCCGATGCCATGACGGCACCGGGGCCTCGAAAAGCCGTATCGCTCAGGCGACGTTCTTCGGAGCGTTGACATCCTCCGGAAGAGCTTTCCTTGCGATTTCGACGACAGCCTTGAACGCGGCCGGATCGTTCACGGCCATTTCGGCAAGCATGCGGCGGTCGATGTCGACCTCGGCAAGCTTCAGGCCCTGCATGAAGCGGTTGTAGGTCATGCCCTCGGCGCGGCAGGCGGCATTGATGCGCTGAATCCACAGCTTGCGGAACTCGCTCTTGCGAACCTTGCGATCGCGGTAGTTGTAGACGAACGAGTGGGTGACCTGCTCCTTGGCCTTCCGGTAGAGGCGAGAGCGCTGGCCACGGTAGCCCGAGGCCTGCTCAAGGACGGTACGACGCTTCTTCTTTGCGTTGACAGAACGCTTGACACGTGCCATTTGAGTTCTCCTTTACGCTCAGATGCCGAGCAGCTTCTTGACTTCCTTCTGGTTTGCGCGATCGACGGGCTGGTCGAGGCTCAGCTTGCGCTTGCGCTTGGAGCTCTTGTGTTCAAGCAGGTGGCGCTTGTTGCGCTGTTCGCGCATGAGCTTTCCGCTTCCCGTCTTGCGGAAGCGCTTCTTCGCACCGGAGTGCGTCTTCATCTTCGGCATTTCTTCTCCTCTTCGGTCTTGGCGCGCACGCGCGCGCCACGTTTGCCACGATTGAAACGGCTGTCAGCTCTTCCTGCTGCGCTCGGCCACGCGCTCCTGGTTGCGTGCGGCGCGCTCTGCCTCGCGGGCCTTTCGGGACTGGCGCTCCTCGGCGCGGCGGCGGCGCTGGTCGGAACGTGCCTCGG
>CACYEE010000187.1 GCA_902773415.1 uncultured Actinomyces sp. | reverse complement strand
GGCCAGGCGCTTGCCGTGACCGACGACGTTCCCGCCGGGCGCGCGGACGTCCCCTCCCTCGCGCCCGGAACCGCGATCCGCGTCATGGCGGGGGCGCAGATTCCCATCGGAGCGGACTCGATTCTCCAGGTGGAACTGACCGAAAACCCCGAACAGAACATGCTTACCGCTCCGCCCGCGCAGATCGTGCCGACGGCGAAGCCGAAACTCGGCGCCCACTTCCGGCTCGAAGGCGAGGACATCCAGGCGGGCCAGCTCGCCTTCCGGGCCGGAGCGGAACTCACGTCGGCGCATCTCGCCTCCCTCGTCTCCCTCGGATTCTCCTCGGCCACGATCCACCGCCGCCCCCTCGTCGGCATCCTCACGACCGGCGACGAGCTTGCAGCGCCCGGCCAAAGCCTCGAACCGGGGCACGTCCCCGACTCGAATACGGCGCTCGTCAGCGCGCTCGTGGCCGAACGCGGCGGCGCTCCCCGCATGATCGGAATCCGTGGCGACGACCCGAACGGCTTCGCCGAACGCCTGCGCGAGGCCGCCGCGCAAGTGGACCTCATCATCACGACGGGCGGGGTCAGCGCCGGCGCCTTCGACGTGGTCAGGGCCGCGATGAGCGACGACGGCGTCGTCTTCGAGAAGGTGGCGATGCAGCCGGGCAAGCCGCAAGGCTGGGGCAACATCTCCCAGAGCGCGCCCCATACCTCCAAGGACTTTGACTTCCCGACGATTCCTACGCATGTCGTGCCGATTCTGTGCCTTCCGGGCAACCCGGTGTCCGTGTTCGTGTCGATGCAGCTGTTCGGCCTTCCGCTCATCGATGCGCTCATGGGCCGCCCGACCCGGAGCTTCGACGCGCTGTTCACGCCCGAGACCCTCGGTGCCGGCTGGCTCCACAAGACCGGACGCGAACAGTTCATGCCGGTCATGCGCGACGCGAACGGGAATGTGGTTCCGGCGCATCAGGGCGGCTCGAAGTCGCATATGATCGCGACCCTGCCGTATGCGACCGGACTGGCGCGGGTGCCGGCCGACGCTGCCGAGGTTCGCGCAGGCGAGACGATCGGGGTCTTGTGGTTCGCAGGCCGCCGATAAGCGCAGCCGAGCCGAGGTTTGCCCACCTGGACGACGCCGGCGCCCGTATGGCGGGCGTGACGCAGAAGCGGCCGACCGTGCGCGAAGCGACGGGGATCGGCAAGGTGCCCTGTTCGCCGGTTGCGATGCAGGCCCTGCGCTGCGCGCACGGTGCCGAAGGGGGACGTGCTTGCGGTTGCGCGCATTGCCGGCATTGCGGGCGCGAAGCGGGTTCCCGACCTGGCGCCTCTTGCCCGCACGATTGGCGTTCATGGGGCAAGCGTGGATCTGAGCCTCGAAGGCGATCGAGGCGACGGTGCGGACCGCGGACCGGACGGGCGCGAGATGGGGGCGCTTAGGGCCGTGGCGATTGCGGCACTGGCGGTTGTCGATATGGTCAAGGGCGTGGATTGCAGCGCCGAGATTGCCGACTGCAAGATTGTCCGCAAGTCCGGCGGACGTTCGGGCGACTGGCGACGCCCCGGATACGAGCCCGCGAATGGCTGGGGAGGGCGCGGAGCCGGATTCGTCCGCGCCGGCAGCGGGCGGTTGCGGGCCTGACGGTTCAGCGCCTGACAGGCCAGGGTCCGGCGTTTCAGGGCCAGGCGGCTCGAAGCAGGGCGGTTCGGTGCCGGGCAGAGCGCAGCGAAGCGCGCACGGCAATCGTGCTCGCCGGAGGAACCGGCACCCGGCTTGGCGACGCCTCGAAGCCGGACTATCTCGTGGCCGGCCGCAGGCTTCTCGGCATTGCCGCCGCCGAGATTCGCGCCGTCGCTCCCCTGGCCCGCATCGTCGTTGTCGCGCCTCCCGGCGTTGCGTCCCCGCAGCAACGCGAACCCTTGAGGCCCCGATTGTCGGGCCGCGCGCGGGACTGGCCGCAGGCTTGGCGCAACTGGCGGCCTCCGGTGCCGTGGAGGGCGACGACGCCGTCGCCCTCCTGCCCGTGGACGCGCCGCTTGCGCCGCGACTGCGGCCCGGGCTTGCCGAATTCCTTGCGGCACGCCCCGATGGACGGCGCGCGCCCGAGGCCGGCGGCTTCATGCACTTCCTTCTCGGCCTGTATCGCGCCGACGCCCTGACACGAGTTCTCGCCGGTCCGTTCGGCCTTCCGCGGCCTTGCCCTTGCCCGCGTCGAGGATGCGCACGGCTGCACGCCTGGGCGTCGATACGCCTGGCGACGCCCAAGCGCTCTCCGTCCTGCTCGCTCGCCAAGGCCGATGCGCGGTTCCGGCTGGCCCGTCCTGCCGCCGCGGAGCGGCCACGCCAGCGGAACGGCTCGCCTGCCGGCTTGTACCGGGGGCTATTCGTCCTTGGCGGTCATGGGAAGCAGAATCTCGATCGTGCACGGCATTTTCGGATAGCGCACGCCGATATCGATCTTGACGCCCTCCCCGAGAGCCTCCTCGACGATACGCTCCGTTATGGCGCCATGCATGGCGCACACAAGCCTGTCCGGAGCGTTCTTGTCCGCGCCGAAGGGACATGCCGTCAGGCAAACCCCGATCCGACCGTCGTCGGCGACGGGGCGGGCCCCGAAACCGAAGACGGAAAACAGGAAACGGAGCTGCACCGCGAGTGCTTCCGCCTTGGCCAGGGCGCTTTCCTCGCTGGAGCGCACGCTGTCCGCCCTCGAGCATTCCTGGGCGGATTCCCTTCGCGCCGCCTTCACCACCCGGGAGGCACGCTTGAGCTGGTCGGCCCGGACGGTGCGCCCCTCGCCGGACACCGACTTGTCGAGAAACCGGATGCCTCGCGCATCGGAGAGCGATCCGAAAACGCGCCGCCCCCAGATCCGGCCTATCTTTGCGGCCTCGGCCTGCGGATCGTCGAAAGCCTCGTGCAGGTAGTCGGCAATGGACGCGGCGAAGGAGGAGAACTCCTCCATGATGGCGGTCAGCGAGGGCGGGACGACCGGTTCGTATTCCCATGCGGGGCGGCCCCGCTTGCCGTTGGAGATCGGGCGGCGTTCGACAAGCCCGGACGAATGGAGCACGGCAAGGGAATCGCGCACCGAGTTCGGGTGAAGCCCGGTGGCCTTGACGAGCATCGAGACCGTCACGGGCTTGCCGAAGCTCGACAGGGTCAGGAGCATGGCACGCTGGGCCGCGGTGAGGTCCTCGATCGAGCCGGCGAGCTTCGCGAAGGAAACCGTCGACCGGACGGTCCGCATCGGCGAACGTTCTCTGGCCATCGCGCCTCCCCAGACATTTGCCACGAAAGGAATGGACATTATCCATCTGACGTCTATAATACGACGACGGACCCGCCCAAGCAAAGCATATCCTTCGCTCCGGCTGGCCCGTCGCTCGCCACCGTTCCCCGGGATATCCGAGAATCGGAATTATCACGACGGTTTTAAGTGAAAAACGTCGCGATTTCAGATTCAGGCTCCCTGCGCCCGCACCTTCTCGCGCGCCTCGTTCGACGGCGTCTTTCGTACCGGTGTCCAGCCGCGCGCGTCCGAAGCGGAAGCCACGGCGCCCTCGCGCGACCGGCAGACGACACGGGGACGCGTCGGATGCATGACCGGAGGCGAACCCACGCGTACGAGGCGGGTGAAGGACGCGGAATCGAACACCCGCACGGCATCACGCCCAGATTCACCAACCGCGCCAACTACGAAACCCAAGCCCTCATCCACACCGCACACATCCACCCACGACACCGCCACAAAACCGAAGAGCCGTTTTCCTCGCTTTCGCGCGGAACGGTCGGCATCACGTCGCGCGAGCCGAGAGGCGCGATCGTCGTCAGCGTCCCAAGCTCGCGCGGCGGAGTCGAGGATGCCCTCGCTGTCGCCTGCCCGCCGCTCCCCAATATCTACGAGCAGCTCGACGAAATCCAGGCGCCCCGCGTGACGCCTGGTCGTCTCGTGGCGCAGCCAGGCAAGCGCGTTCGCCTCCCGGCCTGCCCTTCGGCTCGGGACCAGGCCTACTTGCGGCCGAAAAGCCGCTTGGCCAGCCTCTTGCCGCCGGCGTCCTTCTCCTGCTCGGCGCCATCCGCGCCCTCCGTCTTGGGCGCAAAGGCGTCGGGAACGGCACCCGGGTTCTCCCCGACCGGGGCGTCGAAACTGACGACAGGCTCCTCGGCGGGGGCAACAGGCGCACTCCCGGGCTTGGCCGCCGTCGGCTCGACGCTCCTTCCAGGCTCCGGTTTGCCGCCCTTGCCCGCCTTCGGCCCGGACACGGCCCGCCGCGGCCTGGACACCACGGTTTCGGCCTCGAACAGAACCTCCGGCACCGCCGCGGCCACGCGCCCGGAATCGCGCGAGACCGCAGCTTCCGCCTCGGTCTTGCCAGCCTTGTCCGCCCTCGGCTCGGCAACTTCAACGGTCGCGCCGGCTTCCGGCTCGGCCACCTCCTTCGCCTTCGCGCCGGCAGGCTCCCCGGCCTTTTCCGCCACCGAATCGACGGAACCCGCCACCGAATCGGACACGGCCACCGGCTCGGCAGTCCCGCCCGCCTCAGGTTCGCCAGTCTTGCCGACAGGCGCGCCGGCTTCCGGCTCGGCCACCGGCTCGGCAGCCTTCTCGGGCTCCGACCCGGCCTCGCCCGTCGCCTCGGCCTGGACTTCCTGCGGTCCCGATGC
>CACYEE010000186.1 GCA_902773415.1 uncultured Actinomyces sp. | reverse complement strand
TGCGCGCAAAACGCAGGCGCTGGTAATCCCAAAACGTATAGTCGGCACCGGTAGCGTTGCGCGTCACCTCGACGAAGCCGGCCCCGCCGAAGGCATTGAAAGCCTCGCGTTCGGGCCCGGACACGTACAGGCCGTCCCCGAAAGCCGCGCGGTCCCACACGTCCGAATCCAGCGGGGCGACGTTCCAGTCCCCCGCCAGCAGGATGCGAGCCTCGGGATTGGCGGCGACGCGCGCGGCCATCGCCTCGCGCAGGCGGGCAAGGAAGTCGAGCTTGTAGGCGTAGTGGGCGTCGTCGACGGAACGGCCGTTGGGCACGTACAGGCTCCAGACTTCGATGGGCGGCTCGGGCGAGGCGAGCGCCCCGGCCAGCTGCGCCCCGATCGCGCGCGCCTCGACGACGGGGGCCGACACGGGCTCGCCGTCGTCGCCGATCTTCGCAAAGCCCGGCTGGCCCTCGAAGCCGACCGTGACGTTTTCGAGGCCCGCGCGCGAAACGATTGCGACGCCGTTCCACTGGTTGAGGCCCGCGGCGGCCACCTCGTAGCCGGCATCCTCGAAGGGGGCGACGGGGAACTGTTCGGGCTTGCATTTGGTTTCCTGCAAGAGGAGGACATCGAGGGCGTGGCGTTCGAGCACCGCGAGCGCGCGGTCGGCGCGGGCGCGGATCGAGTTGATGTTCCAGGTGGCGATACGCATGGGCTTATCCTATGCGGATTGCGCTGGAGGCAATCGAGGCTGGCCTGTCCCCGAGACGGAGAAACCTCCCGCTTGGGGCCCGTCCCCGGAACGGAGGCCGGACGGCCCGCACCGAAGAAAAACACCGCGAACGCCACCATTGCCACGGCGGCGCATGCCCGTAGCCCAACCCTTGTCGCGGAAAATCACCTTGATGCGCACGGCCCGATCCTCCAGGCACCACGCGACCTGCGGCCGCATCGAAAAGAACCCTCAACGAAATCCGAATGACGAAACAGGCGTGCGGCCCGCGATACGTGGAACGACCGTGCACGACGAGACCGAACTGGAGCCGGTGCGCCCACGACAGGCAACGCCACACCGCCATCGCCATGCCAGGCAGCTCTGCCGCCCGGCTCGCCGTCGCGCCCGGGGTTGCAACCGTCTGCGTCCGCCGCATCTGCGCGACGCTCTTCCCCGGTGTACCCTGAAGACACTTGACAGCGAAGAAGCCAGCCATGAGCGAATCGCCGCAGGCATCGGGCGAACCCGAACCGACAAGCTCCTCCCCCGAAGTCCCGGACATTCGCCGAACCCGCCGCAGACCAAACAGCGCCGGGCAGCGCGCCCGCCCCGCCCCGGACGAGACCGCAACGGCCCCTTCGCAATCAGCACGCCTGCCCGGATCGAACCCAGAACGATAAGGAGCCACCCATGACCGGCACGGACCAACCCGCCGATTCGCCCCGCGCCGCCAAGCCAGACCCGAACGCAATCCATCCCATCCCCGGCTACGAGAACGAGATCTATGCGGCACCCACGCTGACCCGCGCAAACATCAAGGTCGGCGACTTCACGTACATCGCCGATTCCGACTTCGAATCGCACGTGACCCACCACTACGAATGGCTCGGCGACCGCCTCGTCATCGGCAAATTTTGCCAGATCGCAGCCGGGGTCGAGTTCGTCATGAACGGCGCGAACCACCAGATGAACGCCGCCACCACCTTCCCCTTCCATACCCTCGAAGGCTGGCTCATGGACCCGCCCGCCCTCGCCGACCTGCCGCTCAAAGGGGATACCGTTATCGGCAACGACGTCTGGATCGGCCAGAATGCGGCGATTCTGCCGGGCGTGCGCATCGGCGACGGCGCAATCATCGGCGCGAACGCGGTTGTCGGCAGCGACATCGCACCGTATACGATCGTGGCCGGCAACCCCGCACGCCCGCTGCGAAAGCGGTTCGACGCGGAACTCGTCGCCCTCCTTCTCGAGTTCGCATGGTGGAACAGACCGGTCGACGAAATCCAGGAGCTGATCCCGATCCTGACCTCGCCCGACCTCGAGGCGCTGCGCCGCGAACTCAAGGCACGCCTGCGATAGCGCCCGGACCGGGAGGCCCGGACCCCGCACCCACGCCCGTTGCCGCAATGCGGCGCGCCACCCCGGCCAACGTGGCGCAGAACGCCAAAACCGCCATCCGACGCCGCTGACACGACGCTCGCCGCGCCCCAAGTCGAATAAACAGGAATGCGCCATGCAGAGAAGGATTTCGCGACCCCTCACTCAGACAATTCCCTGCTTCCCGCAACAGCGTCCTTCGCCGACATCGCCGCTGCGGCAAACGGCCTCGCCTCCGCCCGGAGCACAACCTTCCCCGTCCTGTCGGACCTTCGCGCGTCCGCCACGCAGGCACAGCTCGTGCAGCAACCGGCCTCGCCGCGCAGACCGTCGGCGAAAGCCTCGATGCGCCCATGAAAGCCGGGCTCGCCGAAAAGCGCGACGTTGCCGGCTCTTATGGAGACGAAGAGGCCGAATACGAACCCGCCGTGCCGCCATCAATGACCGCGATCATGGCCAAGTTCCCGACTTTCGCCGACTCGGCATGCAAGTACCTGCGTCTGAACTCCGAAAACCCCCACGAAAAAACATCCAAGATCGGGGCGATTTGGAGCGGGCAGGTACTCGCCGAAATCTCGCGCGAAAACGGAATGCCGATTCTCGACGCGGAGTTCTTCCGCATCCCCGCACGGCGGGCCGCAAGCGCATCACTGGTGCCTGACACCTTTGATCCGCGCGGCGTCGCCCCCGCGCAAACGTGCGTTCCCCGCCTCCTCGGCGTAGTCTTGGACGTATCGAAACCGGGCCGCACGCCCGACACGAGCCGAAACAACGGGAGCAGACCATGCTAGACATTCGCTTTGTCCGCGACAACGCCGAAGCCGTGCGCGAATCCCAGCGTCGCCGCGGAAACGACCCCGCCTCGGTGGACGCCCTGCTTGCCGCCGACGACGCCCGCCGCCAAGCCTTGCAGGCTTTCGAGGCCCGCCGCGCCGAGCAGAAGGCGCTGTCGAAGACGATCGGCCAAGCCTCCCCCGACGAGCGCCCGGCAATCCTGGCCAAGGCCAAGGCGATGGCCGAAGAGGTCAAGGCCCTCGAAGCGAAGTCGAACGAGGCAGGCGAGGCCTACGAAGCGGCCAACCGGGCCATCGAAAACATCGTCCTCGACGACGTTCCGGCCGGCGGCGAGGAAAACTTCGTCGTGCTCAAGCATGTGGGCGAACCCCGCGATTTCGCCGCCGAAGGCTTCGAGCCGAAGGACCATCTGGACGTCGCCGAAGGCCTCGGCGCGCTCGACATGGCCCGCGGCACGAAAGTCTCCGGCTCGCGCTTCTACTACCTGCGCGGCATCGGCGCGCGCCTCGAACTCGCCCTGCTCACGATGGCGGCCGACCAGGCCGAAGCGAACGGCTTCGTCCTTATGAACACGCCCACGATCGTCAACCCCGACATCATGGCCGGCACCGGCTTCCTCGGCGAACACAACGACGAAATCTACTACTTGAACGCCGACGACCAGTACCTCGTCGGCACCTCCGAGGTGGCGCTCGCCGGCTACCACAAGGACGAAATCATCGACCTGTCCGCCGGCCCGATCCGCTACTGCGGATGGTCCTCCTGCTACCGCCGCGAGGCCGGCTCCTACGGCAAGGACACCCGCGGCATCATCCGCGTCCACCAGTTCAACAAGGTCGAGATGTTCTCCTACTGTCCCGTCGAGGACGCCGAAGACGAGCACCGCCGCTTCCTCGCCTGGGAAGAGGAAATGCTCGCGAAGGTCGAACTGCCCTACCGCGTGATCAACGTCGCCGCCGGCGACCTCGGCTCTTCGGCGGCCCAGAAGTTCGACTGCGAAGCCTGGCTTCCCACGCAAAACCGCTACATGGAAGTCACCTCCACGTCGAACTGCACCACATACCAGGCTCGCCGCCTGAACACGCGCGAACGCGGCCCGAAGGGCACCCGCACCGTCGCCACGCTCAACGGCACGCTGGCCACCACGCGCTGGCTCGTGGCCATGTGGGAAAACCACCAGCAGGCCGACGGCTCGCTCTACGTGCCGCAGGCGCTGCGCCCCTACCTCGACGGACGCGACCTCGTCGAGCCTGTCGCCTAGCCGGAGCGGGTCCCGGACGACGCGGATTCCGAGCCAGGCCCGGCAGAGGCCGCAAAGTCATCGAGCCGGCAACCTAAGTTGCCAGGCCCAAGCCTGGATCCTGTGTTGCAGACACCGCCCGAAAGCGCCGGCCGCAAACCCCGCCGCGCGCCGAACCCCGAAGGTTCCATGTCTCGCAATCCGAACATCCGAAGCCCGCAGCACCCGGCAGTGGAGGTTCCAACACGCTGGGCACTCGCGCTGCGCCCTGCAATCCCGTAAGGTTTTCACCAGCGGAACGCATTCTCATGCGCGCCGCCGCCAGACCGCACAGGCATCCCAATCGCCACGGCACATCGACGTTTGGAGTCCGCATGCCCTTCCTCGGCTACTACGACAAGTCCGTCGTGCTGACGTATACGAGCATCGTCTCGGCTGTCGCCGGCATGACGCTTGCCGCACACGGAAACGTCCGCCACGCCCTCGTCGCCCTTGTCGTCTCGGGCCTGTGCGATTCCTTCGACGGCACCGTGGCCCGCCGCTGCGACCGCACCGAGAAGCAGAAGAACTTCGGAGTGCAGCTCGATTCGCTTGCCGACGCCATCGCCTTCCTCGCCCTTCCCGCCATGATTCTCGTGACGATCGGGCATACCCATCTGCTCGCGATGGCCGTGGCCGCCTACTATTCGGTGCTTGGCGTGGTGCGCCTTGCGTGGTTCAACGTCACCACCGAGGAAAGCCCGGGCGTGTTCCACGGGCTGCCCGTCACGCAAGTCTCGCTGACGATTCCGCTGATCGTGCAAATCACCGGCCTGTTTTCCGAGCGAGCGATTTATCCTGTGCTCCTGGCCGTCTACCTGGTTGTCGGCACCCTTTTCGTCACCGATTTCTCCTTCCCGAAGCCGAAGGGCCGGTGGCTTGCCGCGTTCGGCGTGCTGTTCCTGCTTACGACGGTCTGGCTGCTTATCCCGTGAGGTTTCCATGAAAGCCCGTTTTCTTGTTTCCTTTGCGTGCGCCGCCTGGGTCGGTCTCGCCTGCGCGAAGGGCATCCACGACACGCGCCGGGCTTCCCGGTCCCGGCTCGACGCGGCACGCGATGGCCGTGTCGGGCAGGCCCGAGGCTTCCTCGCGTCGCCTTCTGGCCGCGTCCGGGAGCCTTTTCTTGTGCGCGACCGCGCTACGGATACTTTGACCGCCGAGTTTCCCGGAGCGTTGGTCGCGGCCCTGTACGGCACCGCGCCTGGCCGTGTGGCGCTCAAGGCGGTGCTCGCCCGCCCGTGGTTTTCGCGGGCCGCGGGACGCTTGTGCGATACGAGGATTTCGGCTCGCGCCGTCGTTCCTTTCGCGCGTGCGAAGGGCATCGATCTGGCGGAGTGGGAGAGCAGGCGCTTTGCGTCGTTCAACGATTTCTTTGCCCGTTCGCTGCCGGTTCGTTCGGAGGCAGGCATGGGCGAGCTGGTCGCGATTGCCGAGGCCCGGCTGTCGGCGTACCCGATCGGTCCGGGCCTCGAAGTCGAGGTGAAGGGCGGTCCGTACACGCTGGCCGAGCTGACGGGCGGCACCCCGGAGGTTGCGGGGCTTGCGGGCGGCACCTGCCTCGTCTTTCGCCTCGGCGTTGACAACTACCACCGTTTTGTCCATGCCGACGCGGGCCGGCTTGTGTCGCGTACGGCGATTGCCGGCGAGCTGCGCACGGTTCAGCCGATTCCCGGCAACGAGGGCGTATACCGCCGCAACGCGCGCGTGGTGTCGGTGCTGGAGACCGAGGTGTTTGGCCGCATGGTGGAGGTCGACGTGGGGGCGACGCTGGTTGCGCGAATCGTGGATCGCGAGCGCGCCGAGTTTGCACGGCTCGAGGAGAAGGGGCATTTCGAGTTCGGCGGTTCGACGGTGGTTTTGCTGGTGGGTCCGCAGGTACGCATCGACGCGGATCTGCTTGAGGCTTCGGCTTGCGGTATCGAGACGGCGGTTCGCTTGGGCGAACGTATCGGCGAGCTCGCCTGAGCGTATCACTGGTGTCAGGCACCTGTGATACGCGCTGGTCAGAGCGTTGCCAGAGGATCCTATGCGTGGGAGGGACATGACGAAGAAGAGACTGTCGAAGAAGAGGCGTACCGGTGCGGCGGCACCGGCCGGCGTCGAAAACAAGCCGCTTATGCGCGCCATGCAGGAGCTTCGCCGCTCGAATGCGGCCGGTGCCCACGTCCCGAAGCCGCGCAGGGGCGCGCGGGGCGCGGCCGAACGCGCAGCCATCGACGAGCAGCGCCGGGACATGCGGTGACGGAGCGTATCACTGGTGTCAGACACCTGTGATACGCGCTGGTCAGAGCGTTGCCAGAGGATCCTATGCTTGGGAGGGACATGACGAAGAAGAAACGCACCGGCGAGACGATCGCCGCCGCAGCCCGCGCCGTCCAGACCGCAGGGCCGCCGCGCGAACAGGCGATTGCCGACCTTCGCGCGGCCTTCGCCCGTGCCGGCACCCCGAAGGCAGGACCCGGCCTGCTTCTCGCGCTCGACGTCGACGGCACGATCTTGCACCACGACACCGCGCTGTCCGGCCGCGTCGCCCGCGCCATCGACGCCCACCGCAAGGCCGGCACCCGAATCGTCCTCGCCTCGGGCCGCGGCATTTTCGGCACGCAGGTGGCCGCGCTCGCCCTCGGCCTTCTCTCCGGCCCCGCAGTCTGCTCGAACGGCGCAATCACGGTTCGCCTCGGCGAAGGCCCCGAGCGCCTGCCCGACGGCACGGGCATGCCCTTCGAGATCGCGGACCTGCGCACCTTCGACCCGCGCCCGGCCATCCTTGCCCTCCACGAAGCGCTTCCGGAAGCGATCATCGCAGTCGAACGGGTCGGCGAGCCGCGCCTGGTCACGAAAATGTTTCCTCCCGGCGAGCTCTCCGGCCCGTGCGCGGTGGTGCCCTTCGGCCAGATTCTCATCGAGGAAGCGACGCGGATCACGGTACGGTGCGTCGACATGGAGGTCACGCAGATGCGGGCCGCAGTCGAGGCGGCAGGCCTGCGCGGAATCGCCTACAACATCGGCTGGTCGGCATGGCTCGACGTCTCCCCGCCCGGCGTATCGAAGGCGGACGCCCTGGAACGGGTGCGACGCGAAATGGACATTCCGCTGCCGGCCTGCGTCGCGGCCGGAGACGGCTCCAACGACGTGGAGATGGTGGCGTGGGCCGGCGTCGGCGTCGCGATGGGTGGAGGCCCGGCAGAACTCAAGGCCGTGGCGGACGCGGTGACGACGACAGTCGGCGAAGACGGCCTGGCCGAGGTCCTCGAACTGCTTTTGTAGCTCGCGTCCGACGCCGACGAGACGAAGCTCCACGGAGGGGCGTCACCCAGCCCCAGACGGCTTCCATATACTGGGGGCATGGCATGCGCGGGGCAGTTGCGTGGAAGGAGCGGCGCGATGAGGCGACTTGCGGCATTCCTCTGCGCGCTCCTGTGCGCCATGATTGCCGCCCTCGCACCCGCAGAATCTTCGGCCGCGACGCTGGAAAACGCACGCACCGTCGCCGCACATGCCGTCGCGACGCAGGCCGCTATCCGCAACGTCGTCGCGAAAAATTCCGCCGCCACAAATCCGCAGGCCACAAGCCCGGAAGCCACGGCAACCGGTACCGCAAGCCGCCAGCACACCGTCCTCATCCTCACCGGAGGCCTGCGCTGGGACCAGCTCGACCACTCGCGCGCCCCCTACCTCTCACAGCTCGCCGCCTCCGGAATCGCCGGCAACCTCGTGCCGATCTCCGTGCGCGGAGCCACCTGCCCCATCGACTCGTGGCTCGCCATGTCCGCAGGCCGCAAGGTCTCCCAACGCTCGATGGCCTCCAGCGCCACCTGCCCGCAAGAACGGGTCTTCGGCGGAACCCGCATCCCCGAATACCGCCGCGTCGCCCACGCGATCGCCAAACAGGGGCGCAGCGCCCGCCTCGGCTTCTTCGCCAACGCCCTCTACAGCGCCGGAATCGACGTCCACCCGATCGGCACCGGCGCCGCCTACGCGCTCACCGACCGCAACGGATTCATCCCCTTCGGCTACGAACCCGCCCCCGCCCGCAGCGGCGAACTCGCCGCCGCCGTCGCCCAAAGCGCCGCCGAACACGAGCTCACCATCGTCGACGCCGACAAGGAATCCTACGCCACCGACGCCGAACGCATCGCCGCCCAGGCCGAACTCGAACAATGGGCGCACGACCAGGAAGCCGCCGGCCGCGACCCAGACGACGAAAACGCCGGCCATATGCCCACCGACATCGTCGACGGCACCGAACTCGACCCGCAGCGCCAATCCGTCGCCGCCCTCAACATCGTCCGGCTCGAACGGATCCTCGCAGCCCTGCCCGCCGGAACCCGCGTGCTCGTCGCCTCCATCGTCGGCCTCGACACCACCCCCTACATGCAGATCGCGACCGCCGCAACCGTGGCCGGCCCCGGCCCCGCAGGCCCGTCCGCCGCGCCGCTCGTACCCTCCGTCGCCTACTCCGAATCCGTGCGCCAACCGGGCATCATCCAGCTCGCCGACCTCGACCCCACCCTCCTGTCCTGGTTCGCCGCAAGCGACCTCGCCCCCACCGGAACCGCGATGCGCCCCGCCTCCCCCGTAGCGAACCCGTGCGACGTCAACGAAACCTGCTACACGGACCGAGTGGGAACACTCATCGACAAGGCAAAGCACGCCGGACAGATCCAGACCTCCCGAGGCACCTTCATCCGCCTGTGGACATGGGGCGGCGTCGCCTACTTCGCCGCATCCCTCCTGCTTCTCGCCGGCCCCGTCTACCGCCGAAGCCTCGCCCGCCGCCGGCTCGCGCTCGCATGGTCATGGCTCGGGCTGACGATTTCCGCCGTGCCCCTCGCCGCGTTCGTCCTCAACATGTTCCCGTGGTGGGACTCCTCGCACGCCCGCCTTGCGCTGCTCGGAGGCGGCTGGGGGCTCGCCGGCCTGCTTGGCCTCGCCGCCCTCGCAGCGCGGCGGCTTCACGAAGCCGGCCCGCTGCTGGCAGTGTCGGCCACGACCGCGTTCGCTCTCGGCCTCGACGCCGCCACCGGGGCGCATGCCATTGCCGACTCGCCCATCGGCTTCAACCTGCTCACCGGCGCCCGCTTCTACGGGGTCGGCAACGAGGCGTATTCCCTCATTGCGGCCGGTTCGCTCCTCGCGCTGGCTTTCCTTGGGGTTTGGATTCGCGACGGGACGGCGGGGGAGGCCGGGGGTTCGGGCGACGCCGGGTCCGTGCGCATCGGCGTCGCCACGGACAGCGCCCCCGCGACGGACACTGCCCCAGTCGTCGGCAGTGCCCCGGCTGCCGACGGTACCGATTCGGCGCGTCCCCCACGCCGAGACGCCGATGCTTCCCTCGGGCGCCGCCTGGCCGCCGTCGCCGTCGTCGGATCCATCGGGTCGACCATTGCCGCAGTCGATGCCCTGCCGCGTCTGGGCGCGGATTTCGGCGGGGTTCTCTCCTTTGTTCCCGCGCTTGCGGTTCTGCTCCTGTTCCTCGGACAGGTTCGGCTCACGTGGCGGCGCGCGAGCGCAATCGCGGTCGCGACGGTTGCGATTGCGGCCGGCGTCGCCCTTGCGGACTGGATGCGGCCACCGGCGGCGCGGACGCATCTGGGGCGTTTCGTCCAGTCGGTGGCCGACGGGGAGCTGTTCGACGTCCTGGGCCGCAAGCTCGCAACGAATCTTCGGCTGCTGACTTCCACAACGTACCGGTGGGTCGTGCTTGCCGCGGTTCTTCTTGCGGCGCTGGCGCTTCTGCGTGCGCTGATGCGCAGGCCGGAGCCGCTTGCCGGGTTTACGGGCGGGCCTGTCCGGGCGACGTGGGCGTTCTTGTGGGGGCACCTTGCTCCGCGCGAGGGCGAGGCGACGTCGATCGGTTCGCGCCTGCCTGCGCTTCGTCCGGCGCTTGTGACGGTTGCGGCGTGTTTCGTATTCGCTTTCGCCCTCAACGATTCGGGGATCGTTCTTCCGGGCGTCGCGGCGCTTTTGCTTGTGCCGGGGATTGTTGCGCTCGTGCTTGAGGGTCAGGGGCGACGCGAACAGGCCCCGGCGCTTCCTGGCGGCCTGTGGCCCCTGCGTGGCGCCGCGACGGGTTTCCCTGGCGGCATTCCGAGGGTGCGCGCGCCGCATCTCACGTCGCCTCGTGCTCTGTGGCCTCGGCAATCGGCTATGATGAATCGGGCCGAGACCGGCATGGAGGGTTGTCCGAGCGGTCGAAGGAGACGGTCTTGAAAACCGTTGTGCGGCAACGTACCAAGGGTTCGAATC
>CACYEE010000185.1 GCA_902773415.1 uncultured Actinomyces sp. | reverse complement strand
TTCGAGACCTGGGCGTCGTAGATGCGGGCCCGGTAGGACGTGCGCAGTTCGGAGAGTATCGGGGCGGCGGGATGGTCGGCGAAGGGAATCCATTCGCGCCAGCCGTCGTTGGAGACGGTGTGGGGGAGGGGGTAGAGGGCGTCTTTCGCGTCGGCGCGTCCGCGCAGGAGCGCGAAGAAGTCGGCAAGGTGAGGGTCGTCGGCAAAAACGACGAAGAGGTTGGTGCGCGAGGCGGGCACGAAGAGCGGCAGGTTGCCGGGATACTGTTCTGCGAGGGAATCGGCGACCTGCTGGATGATGTCGAGGTCTCCGAACCAGGAGGACTGGTAGTCGGTGGGGGCGGTGAAAGTGTGGACGCGCGCCCCGGCGACAGTCGTGACGGCGAGTTCGACGCCGTTCTTCCCTGCGGAGAGGTTCAGGTGGCGGAGGTTTTCGACGGAGCGGCGGAAGAGGGAACCGAGGTTGTCGTCGTGGGTGCGGCTGAAGATTCCGCGTTCTTCGAGGTGGGAGAAGAAGAGGGGCTGGATGAGGTCGGTATGGTCTTCGGCGAGGCCGATTCCGATGAAGTCGGTCAGGGGGAGGTAGGCGATGGAGTCGTGGTGTTCACGGTCGTGGGAGGCGAGGAAATAGTCGGCGCGGCGCACGATGGGCAGCACGAGCGGGTCGCCGTGTTCGTCGGTGGCGCCTTCGCCTTCTTCGCCTTGGTCGTCTCGGGCGACGACGGGATGGGTGTGGGCTTCTGCCTGCGGGCCGGCATCGGTGGATTTGGTGCGGTCGATTTTCGGGACGACGGCGTTGCGCGCGCCAATCTCGATAAGCCTGTCGAGGCGTTCGCGGCGCTCGGGTTCGGGCGCGTTCGGGTTGAGGAGGACCCCGGGGCGGAAGCGGAAAGTACGGCCGTCTTCGAGGAGGACGTCGAGCCAATCGTCGTTGGGAGAGACGATGGCGCGGGAGAGGGCAGGGTGGTGTACTGCGACGTCAAGGGCCCACTCCATGAATTCCATGTGCCTATTCTTGCTTATGGGCCGGGGTAATGGCAAAGAAATTGGACGTGTCGGCGTATCAATGGGGTCAGGCACCACTGATACGCAAGCGGGCGGCATGGCATGCGGCCGCAGGGTTCCCGTACGATGAAACACATGCATCAGCTTGCGAACGTGTCCCTGAAAAACCGTCCCTTCGTCGCCCTCGTGTGCATCGCCGCCGCCATCATGGGCATCTTCTCCATCGCCACCTTGCGCCAGGAACTCATCCCCGAAATCGACATGCCAGCCGTCTCCGTCGTCGCCATCAGCCCCGGCGCCACCGCCGAACAGATGAGCGAACGGATCGCGGTACCCATCGAACAGCAGGTCGCCTCGATTCCCGAAGTCACCGACACCGAAACCAGCTCGCGCTCCTCCTACGCGACGATCACCGTCGAACTCGAATACGGCACCGACACCTCGCGAGCCACCGCCAAGGTCGAACAGGCCATCTCCCGCGTCGAAAACTCCTTCCCCGACGGCACCACCGTCGAAGCCACCTCCGGAACCTCCGCCGACATCCCCCTCGCCATGCTCGGCGTGTCCACCTCCGGCGACGCCCTCGCCACCGCCCAGCGCGTCCGCGGCGTCGCCATCCCCGAACTCGAAAAAGTCCCCGGAATCGCCTCCGTCCAGCTCATCGGCGCGCCCGAACAGCAGGTCGCCGTCGACATCGACCAAGCCAAGGCCGCCGCGGCCGGCGTCGCCCAGGACGCCCTCGCCGAAGCCCTCGACAACAACGGCCTCGCCGTGCCCGTCGGCACCGTCGCAGGCGATGGGCGCACCCTCGACGTCACTGTCGGCCAGCGCCTGGCCTCCCTCGACGACCTGCGCGCCCTGCCCATCAAGACCACCGACCCCGCCAGCGGCGAAGACGGCGTCACCACCCTCGGCGAAATCGCCAACGTCGAGCTCGCCGCCAAAGACACGAACATGAGCGCCCGCGTCGACGGCAAAGAAGCCGTCGCCCTCGTCGTAACCGCCAACTCGAACGCCAACATCGTCGACACCTCCGCCAAGCTCCAGGACAAGCTCGACGACCTGGGCCCCATGATCGGCTCCGACGCCGAATTCTCCGTCATCTTCGACCAGGCCCCCTACATCACGCTCTCCATCAACTCCCTCATGAAGGAAGGCGGAGTCGGCCTGCTCATGGCCGTCGTCGTCATCCTCCTCTTCCTCCTGTCCATGCGCTCCACGCTCGTCACCGCCATTTCCATCCCCATGTCGCTGCTGCTGGCCTTCATCGGCATGCTCGTCTCCGGCTACACCCTCAACGTGCTCACCATGAGCGCCCTGACCATTACCATCGGCCGCGTGGTCGACGACTCCATCGTCGTCATCGAAAACATCAAACGGCACCTCGAATACGGCAAGCCCAAGCGGCAAGCCATCATGGACGCCGTGGCCGAAGTCGCCTCCGCCGTCACCGCCGCCACCATCGTCACGCTCCTCGTGTACGTGCCCGTCGCCTTCGTCTCGGGCCTCGTCGGCCAGCTCTTCAAACCCTTCGCGCTCACCGTCGTGCTCGCGATGGCAGCCTCGCTCTTCGTGTCCCTGACCATCGTGCCCGTGCTCGCCTACTGGTTCGTGCGGCCATCGAAAGGCGCGCGCGAAGCGATCGCCGAAGCGAAAGCCGGGGATGCCGACGCGCTCGAACGGTTCCGGGCACGCGCGGAAGACGACGAATCGCGCGGCTGGCTGCGGCGCGCCTACCGCCCGGCGCTCGCGGGCACCCAGGCCCATCCGGCCATCACGCTCGCCGCCGCCCTCGCCGTGCTTGCCGCAACCGGCGCGCTCTACCCGCTGCTCAACGTCAACCTCATGGGCGGCACCGGGCAGAACTTCGCCTCCCTCGCCCAGACCGCGCCCCCCGGAACCGACATGGAAACCCTCGTCGCGCATGCGACCGAAGGCGAAAAGGCGCTGCTCGAAGTCGACGGCGTCGAATCGATCGCGACGACCGTCGGCGCCGGCATGATGACCGGCATGACCGGCGGCTCCTCCATCTCCTACTTCGTGACGACGGACGCGGGACGCGACCAGGAAGCGCTGGCTTCCGAACTTGAGAAGGCGCTTTCGGAACACTCCTCGGGCGACGAGGTCTCGGCGAACTCCACCTCCACCTTCCTGTCCTCCACGATCGACGTCGACCTCGTGGCCGCCGACGACGCGACGCTGGCCGAAGCCAACCGCCTAGTGCTCGAAGCGCTCGACGGGGTGGAAGGCGCCAAATCCGTGACCTCGAACCTCTCCGCCGAGCAGCCTTCGGTACAGATCACCGTCAACCGCGACGCCGCCGGCGCGCTCGGGCTCGCCGAAAACGCGGTCGTCGGCATGATCGCCTCGCAAATGGTGTCCGCCTCCATCGGAGAGGTCACGCTCGACAACATCGACACCGAAATCCACCTCAAGATCGCCGACCCGGTAACCACCTTCGAGGAACTGGAGAACATGCAGATCATGGGCATGCCGCTGGCGCAGCTGGCGAAGGTGGAACAGGTGAACGTGGTGCCGAACGTCGTGACCGCGAACGGGCAGCGCACCGCCACGATCTCGGTGGAGCCGGAAGATTCGGACAAGCTCGGGGCCCTGCGCGACACCGTCGCTTCGCGCGTTGCGGACGCCGATCTGCCGGAGGGCGCGACGACGACGGAGGCCGGCGCGGCCGAGCAGATCTCGGACATGTTCCGCCAGCTCGGACTCGCCATGCTCGCCGCGATCCTGCTCATCTACGTGACCCTCGTGTGGATCTTCAAGTCCCTCGGCCAGCCGCTGCTGCTGCTCGTGTCGATTCCCTTCTCCGCCATCGGCGCGATTCTCGGCCTGCTCGTGACCGGCCAGCCGCTGGGCCTGGCCGCTCTCGTTGGCATGCTGATGCTCATCGGCATCGTGGTGACCAACGCCGTGGTGCTCATCGATTTGGTGAATCAGTATCGGCGGGCCGGCATGGAAATGGACGAGGCGATCGACCTGGGCGCCCAGCGGCGCGTGCGGCCCATCGTCATGACCGCCATTTCGACGATTGCGGCCATGACGCCGATGGCCCTCGGCATCTCCGGGCAGGAAGGCTTCATTTCCCAGCCGATGGCCGTGACCGTGATTGGCGGCCTCTTCTCCTCGACGGCCCTGACTCTCGTGCTCCTTCCGGTTTTGTATCGGCTCACGCAGAAAAAGTGGACCCCGCCCGAAGTGGAGCTTGCCGCCGAGCTTGAGCACTGAGCCTGCCGGGCATCAGTGATGCGCCCGGACCAGTCCCGCGTCGTATCAATGGGGTCAGACCCCTTTGATACGCCCGCGCCAGCGCGAGCGGGCAGCGCCGCCGTCTGCGCTCAGGGCGAATGCGAGCGTTGCAAGGGCGAGGCTCCCGAGGCGCGAGACCGAGTTCGCGCCATCGGGCGTAGCGGCGACGCGGGCTTCCAGGCCTGCGCTGTCCGCGACGTTCGCGTCGCCAGCGGACAGGCGAAGAGCACCCGCGTCGCCCCCAAAAAATCCCAGGCCGCCACGCACGTCGCCCGGCCTGCGCGCCCCGCGCCTGCTCCGCGCCGCACAGGCCGACCCCGCCGCGACGTTGAATGCGGCCACCGCGGCCGGCCGGAAGAAACCCGAGGCGCGTACGCCGAATGGCCGCCGACGACCCCGACGGCTTCCGCGCCGCCGAAAAGGCAGACGACCTGCACCCGCAGGAACAGGGCGTGCACGGCGACGA
>CACYEE010000184.1 GCA_902773415.1 uncultured Actinomyces sp. | reverse complement strand
TCTTCGTTCTATGGCATTATCGTGCCCCGGCGGGAAGCTGCCCGCCAATGCCATTTCTGCTAGAGCTATGCATTGGGTGCATAGCGGCCTGCGGGTGCTCTCGGGTTGCGGGGGTGTTCGACGGTCGTCGGCGATGCGGCAACTGGATGCGGCAGGTGTCCTGGCGATGGGGTTGCCCGGTGGCAGGGTGCCGAGCGGCCGAGTGGCTTGGCGGGTCGGTGACGTGCTGGCGTGGCGGCGCGATGAACTGGTAGCGCAATGGCCCTGCCGCCGGTACCGACATGGCCGGTGGCCTACTCGCTATCGCGTGCGCCTTGAAGGTTGAAGGTTACCTCGACATCCCCGCGTCCGAGCGCTTCGAGCAGCGCCTCACGCGTTGCTCCCTCGATGCGGGCAAGACGGGTGAAGCTCCACGTGTTTGCGTCATAGTAGATGGTGAGCTGGTCGCCCTGATAGAGAATGACATCCCCTGGCCGGGTGGTGATGCGCTGGTCGTTCGTTGGCAGGCGAGTGCCCAAAGGGCCGACCTTCTCGAATCCGCCGTATTCGCGCAACTGTAGCGTGAGCGGACCCTGGCGGAGCAGGTCCGCAAAGGCCTGTGCGGAGGAATTGTTCTCCAGCTTGGCGGTGAACGTTGCTTCATGCGCGGTGATGGCAAGCATCGGACTCTCCTTCGGCGTTGAATCTGGCGAGGCAAGCTCGCTGCGAGAATCGGGCGACGGCGTCGTACCGCCAGGCTCGCCACTGGAAGCTGAAACCCTGGCGGTAGCCGAAGCTCCCGCAGAAGCCGGCGTGTCTGAAACGGAACAGGCCGACCCGGAGATTGCGGCGGCGAGCGCCAAGGCAATGCAAGGCAGCCGCTGCCAAAGGAGCAGCCTCACGCGAGTTTTCCGTATTCCTCGTCCGAGACGGCCTCAAGCCACTCGGTTCGCAAGCCTTCGCCGGGTACCTCGATGGCAAGGTGGGAGAACCAGGAACCGGGCGCGGCGCCGTGCCAGTGCTTCACGCCCGCGGGAATGTTCGCCACCGAACCGGGGACGAGTTCGACGGGTTCTTCACCCTGCGCCTGGCAGTAGCCGCGTCCTGCAACGCAGACAAGAATCTGGCCGCCGGCCGCATCCGCATGGTGGATGTGCCAGTTGTTGCGGCAGCCGGGCTCGAAGGTGACGTTGTAGATGGGTACCTGCCGCGTCGAAACCGGCGCGAGATAGCTTTGGCCGACGAAGAACTGTGCGTAAGTGTCATTGGGTTCGCCGACGGGGAAGAACATGCCGGCTGCATGCGCCTGCATGGCGGCATCCTTGTGCGGTCGGTCGCCCGCACCCGCGCCAGTGCCTGCGGCCTCGCTTTCGGCGTCGTTCCACACCTCTTTCGCAAGGTTGAACGCAGCCCACGCCTTCGGCCATCCCGCGTAGAAGGCGACATGCGTCATGACTGCGGCGATTTCCTTTTGCGAAACGCCGCTGGCCTTGGCGTTGCGCAAATGGTAAACCAAGGAGGAATCCGTGACGCCTTGGGCCATGAGCGCCACGACAGTGACGAGGCTGCGCGTTTTGAGGCTGATATCCTCGTTGTTCCAGTTCTCGCCGAAGAGAACGTCGTCGTTGAAATGCGCGAAATCCGGGGCGAACTCGCCCAACTGTGCGCGCCCGGCTGTCTGCTCGATCTTCTTGCCCATTCTTCGTTCCTGACTCGTCGGATTCTCGTTCTTGCCCCTTTGCCACCAAAAACGCGCGCTGCTTGTGCGGGTAACTGCGGGGTGTCGAAGAGAATGCTGAGCCACTGTCGCTTCGTCGAAGGCTGGAGTTCAGGTTTCTCTTCGTCTAAAGTAGGAGCCTAAAGCCTAAACCTAGCTTTAAGTCAAGATGTCGATTGGAGCAAAATGTACGCCATCGGCCAGGTTTCCGAGATGTTCGCCCTTCCCGTCTCGACTCTGCGCTACTACGACAAAGAAGGCCTGTTCCCTTCGATGGAACGCAGGAACGGAATTCGGCGTTTTGGCGAGGCGGAGCTGGAGGCCCTGCGCGTTATCGAATGCTTGAAGGCCTCCGGCCTCAAGATCAAGGACATCAAGGCCTTCATGCAATGGTGTGCGGAAGGCCCTGACACGTATCGCCAGCGCAAGGACCTCTTCGAGCGCAGACGCGAGGCTGTGCAAAAGGAGATGGACCGGCTGCGCAAGGCGCTCGCGATGCTCGAATTCAAGTGCTGGTATTACGGCGAAGCCCTCGCCGACGGCAACGAGGAACGCCTGAACGCAATGATTCCGGACGATTTGCCACCCGAGATGCGTGCCTTTTACGACGCCGCCCACAGCTAAGAGGTGACGGCCCGTGATGGTGGCCCGGGTGGTCCGCGACGCTCGGCGTTCGCAAGCTCCCCGATGGCAGATAGGCGGTCCGGCTCCCGAGCGGCTGGCATGCCACCTTCCGTTTCGAGATCGCCAAGAATGTCGCTTGACTTAAACAATGGTTCAGGGCGCAGAATCCTGCCTGGCGGTCATGCCACGAATTTCAGGTACCGACAGAAAGGAATCGCCTCATGATGGACATTAAACTCCCCAAGATTGCGCTGGGCGCATGGGCCTGGGGCAACGACGGCACGTTCGGCAGCGGCGTCGACCCGGCTGGGCTCAAACCGGTCTTTGACGCGGCGATGAATGCGGGACTGAACCTGTGGGACACGGCCTACGCCTACGGCATGGGCACCTCCGAGAAGGTGCTGGCCGGCTTCTTCGAGGACTTGCCGCGCGAAAACTATCTCGTATCCGACAAGCTGACACCCCAGTGCATCGACCCGTCGGCCGCCGACCCCGTAGCCGCGATGCACGAGATGCAGCTCGGCCTCATGGGGCTCGAACGCTTCGACATCTACTGGGTGCACAACGCCTCCGAAGCGCCAAGATGGACGCGCGCGCTCGCCGAGTTCTTCGAGGGCCGCGACGACGCGCCCATGATCGGCGTGTCG
>CACYEE010000183.1 GCA_902773415.1 uncultured Actinomyces sp. | reverse complement strand
GAGCATTTCCTGGACGATGCGGACATCGGCGCCGCCGGCAAGCAGGTGCGTGGCATAGGAATGGCGAAGGCAGTGGGGGGAGACCTTCGAATCGAGCCCGGCCCGCTCGGCTGCGCGGGCGACGATGCCCCACGCGCTTTGCCTCGACAGGGGCCTGCCGCGCAGATTGAGGAAGATTTCGGATACGCCGGGCCCTTTGGCCGCGAGCGCCGGCCGGCCGCGGACCATGTACGCCTCAAGCGCGCCAATGGCGCATTCGCCGAGCGGCAGCGCCCGTTCCTTTCGCCCCTTTCCGAAGAGCCTGATCGCGCGGCTCTCCGAATCGATGTCGTCCATCGTCAGCCGCACCGCCTCGGAGATGCGCGCCCCTGTCCCGTAGAGGATTTCGACGAGGGCGGCGTCCCGAAGCGGCACCGGCCCCTCCCCCGCCCCTGCCGCGTCGATGAGCCGCGCCACCTCGTCGACGGACAGCGCCTTCGGCAGGCGCCTGGGCAGTCTTGGCGGGGCGACGTCCAAGGCCGGATCGTCTGCCGTCATCGCTTCGTCGAACATGAACCTGTGGAAGGACCGTACGGAAACGACGGCGCGCGCGACGGATGCCGGAGCCATTGCCGCCAGGGTTTCGGCAAAGGAGGCGACGTCCTCTCGCGTCGCCTCTTCGGGCCGCGCCACCGAACGCGAGGCAAGGTGGACGAGGTACTTGTCGAGGTCGCGGCGATAGGCGTCGATGGTGTTGTGCGACGCGGAGCGTTCGACCGACAGGTGGGCGAGGAACTGGCGCTGCGCCTTGCGCAGCCGCGGCGAGGGCTCCGGTCCGGCACCGGCCGGCCGCTTCGGCCTTGCGAGGGTTTCCGGCGACGGAGCGTCGGACTTGTTCCCGCGCGTTCGGCGGCTTTCGGGCGCGCCGGTGTGAGAACCCTCCTGCCCGAACGTCGTAGCCATATCGAGATTGTACGACGGTACCCGTCGCGCGGCAGGTAAGCTGGGGAGAGCCGCGCGCCGCGCCGGCCGCGGATACTACGACAAGGAGCCACACGTCATGCCGCCTGCCCTCGATTGGACCGAACTCGATTCCCGCGCCGTCGCCCACGCGCGCGCCCTTGCAGGCGATGCCGTCCAGAAAGCCGGCAACGGGCATCCCGGAGCCGCGGTGTCCCTCGCACCCGTTGCCTACCTCCTGTTTCAGAAGGTCATGCGCCACGACCCGTCCGATCCTGCGTGGCTTGGCCGCGACCGGTTCGTTCTGTCGATCGGCCACTCCTCGCTCACTCTCTACAACCAGCTTCTCCTTGCCGGCTACGGCCTCGAAATCGAGGACCTCAGGTCCCTGCGCCAATGGGGGTCGCCCACCCCCGGCCATCCCGAATACGGGCAGACGGCCGGAGTCGAGATGACCACCGGTCCGCTCGGCCAGGGCCTTGCATCCGCAGTGGGCATGGCGATGGCCGCACGCCGCGCCCGAGGCCTTCTGGACCCGAACCAGCCCAAGGGCGCCTCGCCCTTCGACCACACCGTCTTCGTTCTCGCCGGTGACGGCGACCTGCAAGAAGGCGTGACCGCGGAGGCCTCGTCCCTGGCGGGAACCCAGCGCCTTGGCAATCTCGTGGTCATCTGGGACGACAACGCGATCACCATCGATGGCGACCCGAAAATCACCTTCAGCGAGGACGTCCTCGCCCGCTACCGGGCATACGGATGGCATACCCAGCATGTCGACTGGCGCGGCGAAGGCGAATACCGCGAGGATCTCGACGGCCTGCACAGGGCCGTCCGTGCCGCCCAGGAGGAGACGGACCGCCCGTCGATCATCCGCCTGTCGACGATCATGGCCTGGCCCTGCCCGACCCTCAAGGGAACGGCAGCGCCGCACGGGGCGGCGCTTGGAGCCGAGGAACTTGCCGGGCTGAAGAAGGAGCTCGGCCTCGACCCCGAACGCTGCTTCGACCTGCCCGAGGAGGTCCTGGCCCACGCACGGGCCAATGCGGCCGCTCGCGCCGCGGAGATTCGGGAAAACTGGGATGCCGCCTACTCGAACTGGCGCCGGATGAACTCCCAGAAGGCGGCGCTTCTCGACCGTCTCGTCGCCAGAGAGCTTCCCTCCGGCTGGCACCATGTCCTGCCAACGTTCGAGCCAGGATCGAAGCCCGTGGCAACGCGCAACGCCTCCGGTGCCGTCATCAACGCCCTCGCCCCGATTCTCCCCGAGCTGTGGGGCGGATCGGCCGACCTGACCGCCTCGAACGCCACGGCGGTCAAGGGCGAACCGTCCTTCATTCCCGCCTCGCAGTCCTCCGATACCTGGCAGGGCGACATCTACGGGCGCAATCTCCACTTCGGCATCCGCGAGCATGCGATGGCTTCCGTCCTGAACGGAATCTGCCTCCACGGCCTCACCCGCCCCTATGGCGGAACTTTTTTCGTCTTTTCCGACTACATGCGCCCGGCCGTGCGCCTGGGCGCGCTCATGAAACTGCCTGCCATCCACGTATGGACCCATGATTCGATCGGGGTCGGCGAGGATGGCCCGACCCACCAGCCGGTCGAGCACCTGTGGGCCTACCGCGCGATTCCCGGCCTCGCGATGGTCCGCCCCGCAGACGCGAACGAGACGGTCGCCGCATGGAAGTCCGTCCTTGAGCGGCGTTGCGACGGCCCTGCCGCGCTTGTCCTGTCCCGCCAGAATCTCCCCGTTCTTCAGGGGACCGACGCCGAGGGCGTGGCGCGCGGAGGCTATGTCATCGCCGACTCGCCGACGGGGAAGGTGGACGTCCAGATTCTCGCCACCGGTTCCGAAGTGTCGATCGCTCTCGACGCCCGCAATGCTCTCGCGACCGAAGGCATCGGAGCGCGCGTCATTTCCCTGCCCTGCCTCGAGTGGTTTGACGAACAGCCCCAGGACTACCGCGATTCCGTTCTTCTTCCCGATGTCACGGCGCGCGTCTCGATCGAGGCGGGCACGACGTCGGGATGGGCGCGGTATGTCGGCGACGGCGGCGTCAGCATCGGCATCGACCGTTACGGCGCTTCGGCTCCGCCCGCCGAGCTTTTCGAGCGTTTCGGCGTGAGCGCCGAGGCTGTCGCGAAGGCAGCCCGTTCTCTCGTCGGAAGAACCCGTATCAAAGGGGTCTGACCCCTTTGATACGTATCATGCGAAGTCCGCAGGAACCTCAAGCGGGGTGCGTTCCAGGCCCAGCTTCTTCTGGACTTCGCGAAGCCGGTTTCCGAATTCCTCCGCTGAGGCGGTTCTCAGCATCGGATCCCATTCCATCGCATCACGGAAAACCACCTCGAGGTCCGGATCGGCAATCCATTCGAAATGGGGCAGTTCGCCGTCGCGGCGGTGGTTTCCGTGGGGCGGCTTTCCTGCAATCGCGGTGAAGACGGTCGCGGCAAGGGAAAAGACGTCGCCTCGCCGCCCGGCGGCCTCTCCGGCGAGCACTTCGGGCGGGGCCCACGGAACCGAAGCGCCCATGACGTCGGAGGCCGAGGCGATGGCGAGGGTGGCGATTCCGAAGTCGCCAAGCATGGGACGTCCGAAGGCGGAATACAGGACGTTTCCGGGCTTGAGATCATGATGGTGGATTCCCATGAGGTGGGCGGTATGCACCGCGCCGGAAATCTGCACTCCCATCCGAAGCGCCTGTTCGAGATTCATCTGCCCGGAGAAGATCCGCTCCGACAGCGACGGAAGCGGGCAGTACTGCATGACGATATAAGGCTGGCCTTCCGTGTTGACGGAGGCCGAGTGGATCGTGACGACGGACGGGTGGCCCGAAAGCTGGGCCATCGTATTGACCTCGTCCTCGAATTGGGACGATCCGGCCGCGCCGAGCGCCCGCTTGCCCATGACCTTGATGGCGACCATTCTGCGTGGCAGCAGCTCCTCATACAGGTAGACGTCGGAGAATCCGCCCGAGCCAAGGTAGGACACGAAACGGAACCCTTCGATGTCGGGCGGCGCATGGCGGGAACGCCGAATGGTTCCGTCGGGCTGGGTGCGGGTGATTCCAAGCAGCTGGAGGCCCCACGAACCGCCGATCGACATCGTGTCCGCGCCCGAATCGTCATCGGAAAGGTCTTCCTCGATAAGCATGGTCGCCGTTTCCTGGAGCGTGCGGCAGATTTCGGGATCGACGACGTCGACAACGACTGCCGCCGCGTCGGCGGATGGGTCCGGTGCGGAGATGAGAAGCCCGCCGGCGGCACGTTCGGCGCGCACAAGCGAGGTCAGCACGGACCGCATCCTTCCCTTGGAGATCGAGCTTTTCAGCGACCGGGAGAGGATGACGAAGCGCTGGCCTTCGCTCATGGGGATTGTCCAGAGGTAGCCGGGCATGTCCCAGCCGACGTCGTCGCGCATGTCGATTTCTTCGCCGCCCGCATCGAGAATCCGCAGTCCGCCGGCGGAGAAGGCGACCCATGTCGGCACGTCGTCGATGAGCGAGGTAATGAGCCCTGCGACCCGCATATGCGGCGGCCCGGCAGGATTGTCGGGACCGTCGTTGGCGAGGTCTGCCAGCTGTGCCTCGGCGGCATGGCGGCGAATCGAACGCAGGAGGTTGCGCCACATGTCGCGCACGTTCTCGACCGAAGGACCGTCGGGGTAGGCGGCTACCAGGGCCTCGAAGGCGTCGACGGCCATCCAGGAAATCTCTCGCGCGAGCTGGTCGTCTCCAGGATCGCACAGGAAAAAGACGGGCGGGCTGGCAAGGATGCCTTCCGAACCGACCGCGGCTCCCCATCGCAGGTTCAGGCCATGCCAGACAAGGGTGTGCGCTTCGGGCTGGACTGTCATCGGTTCTGGCCGCGACTTACGCCGGATCGTCGTACTTGGCCGGATCGTCAAGCTTGTAGAGGTCGTCGACGGTGACGAGGCGGGTGGCCACGGCATGCTCGACGAGGCGCGCGCGTCGGTTCACGGCGAGCTTGTCGGGACCTCCGTGCAGGCCGCGGACTCCGTATTTCG
>CACYEE010000182.1 GCA_902773415.1 uncultured Actinomyces sp. | reverse complement strand
TGAAGAAGTCGGCCACGGTTGCCGTTCAGGGCTTGCCGTTCCGGCCTTCTCCTTCGATTGCGCGCCTGCCAAGGGGACCGGCTTCCTAAAGCCAGTTTGCGACGTTGATTTTCCCGTTCTTGTACTCGACCGCCGCATTGAACCGCTTCCCGGAACGTCCGACCGCGCCGTAGATCTCGACCGTCTCCCCGGCCTCCAGGCGGGCCCGCTCCTCGCCCGTGAACGCATGCCCGGACCACGTCTCGGGAACCCTGTCGACGCTGCGCACCCCCACATGCCTCTCCCTCTTGTACGTGAACTTCTGGATGCTCGCCGCAGCGGTGTACGTGTTGCCGTTCTTCGACGTCGCCGGAAACTCGACCGTCTCCCCGGCCAACAGCCGCCCGCACTCGTCGTCCGTGAACCGGTGCGTTCCCCACAAGCGCTTGATGCGAACCTCCTGACCGTTCCACACGCCCTCGAAGAAGTCGTCCGGCCCGGCAGGCCTCGCCCGCATCCCGATTCCTTCGCTGCGGCGAAGCTCGACGCCATTCGCCTCCATCCGGCGAATGTCCGCAGCGACCAGGCCGGCGACCGAAGCCAACGCCCGCTCCGGATCGAGCGTGCCGTCCGCGATCGCCGCCATCTGCCGCTGCACCGCCTCGGTCAGGCGAAGGTCGCCGATGCAGGTCTCCCGAATCATCGCCCTGGAATGCCATCCGGTCTCGGTCAGGGAACAGCGCCCGCCCTTGCCGGCCTGGATCAGACGATGCTCCTTCCGGTCTTCGACCATCTGCGAATAGGTGGATGTGCGCGTCGCGCCCGTGCCCACGTTCCGCTTCTCCAGCTGCGTCATCAGCCATGCCATCGTCGGATGCGGCGGGCGCTTCGGCGCGCCTTCGTGAACGAACGGAAGCGCCGTCCCTCCGAACCGTCCGGCATTCCCTTCGCCGTCGCCACCGTCGTCGCCGTCCTCTCCCTCAATCGCCAAGGCAGTCCATCCGGGCACCGTCCGCACACGCAGCTTCGACACGAAATCGGGCCGCTCGACCAGCCGCGCATGCCGCATCTCGAACCCCTCGTCCTCGGCAAGAAGACGCAGGAACGACAACGCCAGCACGCGATAGATGTCCGCCGCGCCCGCCCCAAACCTCTCGTCAAGCGACGCCAGCGAATCGGGCACGACCGTGCCCGGACGGTTCGCGCCATGCGCCAGGCCCTCGCCGACATGCGACGACCGCGCAACCCGATGCGTCAGCACGCCAGGGTCGACGCCAACCGTTGCGGCAATCCTGTCCGCATGGGGCAGGAGCTCCCCGAACTGCCCCCGAGTGATCTTCGTATCCTCGGTACGCGGATACGACACCACATGCGCCTCGTACATCTTCTGGTAAACCGACAGCACATCCTTCGCGCCCATGCCCGTCGTCTTCGCAAGCAACGCCGACAAGGTCGCGAGATCCATGAGCTTCGGCGGACGCCTGCGCTTCGCCTCCACGCCGGTCTCCTCGACCGTGCAGGCCCGGCCCCAACCGGTCTCGCCCTGCTCGCATTCCGCCGCGGACGCATACCGCCGCGCATCCTCACACGCGAACACGTTGCCATGCTCGTCGCGATACCTTTGCGCAAAGAACGGAACCCTCTTCCAGTCCCGCCACGCCGCTTCCTGGTCGCCGACAAGAGCAACCATCGCAGACTTCAAACGCCCCTGCCGCAGCATCGTGCGCCCGTCAAACAAGCCGGTCGCGGCACGGGTGAACTGCATCGAAAGGAAATCGAACCGCTGACGATAGAACGCCTTCCGGTACGCGCCCGACGCCTCGAGCGGCTCGCGAACCTTCGCCCGCCACGCACGCCGAATCTCCTCGACGGTCTCGTCCCCATGCCGCAACCGCCACACCGTCACGGACGGATCCGACGCAATACCCGCCTCGATCAGGATCTCCCAGGCAAGCAGATCGCCCTCGCCCGACGGGTCGTCATCCGTCGCGATCACGACATCCGAACACCCGCAAAGCACACCCTTCACGGCATCGAACGTCTCCTTTCCGCCACGCCGCAACTCCCTCCGGAACGCAATCTCATCCACGTTCCACGGAAGCAAACCCACCGACCAGTCCCGATACTTCCCAGCAAGCGACGCATCGACCTGACGCTCGGGCGGACACAGCTCGAACAGGTGCCCGCGCGCCGAAGCAATCGCAAACTCGTCGCCCTCGAACACGCCACGGCCGCCACCCAACGCCTTCGCGAAATTGCGTGCAGCCGACGGCTTCTCGCACAGAATCCCGTACACGACCGACTCCCATCCCTACTTTTCGCTGCCGCGCTCCACGGCATGCATCCGCGACCTGCCGACCGCTCTCCGTTGTCCGCATCGGGCCGCCTGTCGACACCCCTGAACACCTTCCGCGACCGTCGCCGACACCTTCCTCGCCGGTTCGCGACTTGGCGACACCCTCTCAGTCGCCGTCACCCTGATGCGCCTCCATGCTGTCGTTCCGATCCGCCGGCTGCGCCGCCTTCGCGGCCTTCTTTCGCTTCGGCCGGGAGCGCCTCGACGCCGTCTTCTCCGCCGGATTCGGCAACCCCAACCGCGCAAGCAGGTCGCTGCCGATATGCGCCTTCATCGCTTCGCCATGCAAGGCCCGGTACGCCGCCTCTCCGGCCGTCATGCGCGCATACGCAAGCGTCATCTCGCGCATGATCCGATCCTGTTCCTGCCTGATGCTCTCGTAGCTTTCGTACAGGCTGCTGCTCTGCTCGTTGACGAGCTCGTCGTTCTCGTTCATGGCATCGAGAGTACGAATCGACGGTTGGAAAGTCACGCTGCTACCGGCTGAATCCCGCTACGTTTTGCCGAACCTTCCCGCTTCCCGACGCCCCCCCCGCGAACAGGCGCTCCATTTCCGACAGGTTCCTGTTGAATGCCGGATTCGGATAACGCAAGTTAACCCCAGTGGCACCACTGGGAACTTGGTCGGGCCGGTGTCCCGACGGTTGCGCTGGCGCGGCGTTGCACTAGGCTGACGGCACGACCCGCGTGCGCACGGCACGCGGGTCTCCTGCATGTTAGGAGGCCGCAATGTCCGAACCGCACGCGGGCGACGCGCCCGAATTCCGCAACCCGACAGGTTGGCGGCACGCACCTTCGGCCCCTGGCGTGCGTCGCGTGAGCGTGAAGTTTCGGCTCACGGAAGACGAAGCGGAGGCGCTTCGCGATCGTGCTGCCGGTGCGGGCGTGTCGGTGTCGAAATACGTGCATGACGCTGTCGTCGACGACGTTCCGACACCGCTTTCGGCGCTGCCCGAGCTTGCCGACGCGCACAAGCGGATTGCCCGGGCGCTGGTCGCGCTGAACGGTGTCGCGCGCGACCTTGAGCATGCAGGCGAGCACTCGGCGCCCAGGCCCGACTTGGCGACACGCGCCAACGAATGCGTCGTCGAATTGCGTGAAGCGTACCGGCTTGCGCAATCCGGCCTGGCATCCGCCGCAGGCGTCGCGGAGAGGGAGTAGGCGCCATGCGTGCAAGCGTTGAAGGCGACGCCGCGGCGAGTGCCGAAGTGTTCCTCGAGTTGCGTTCTCCGCTCATTGAGAGCGTCGCGGATGCGCGCTGCGCGCATCCTTGCTCCGCGCCTGCCGCGACGGCGCCGAGTCGCGGTTCGGACGTCGCCGAGGACCTGCCGGACGGTGAGGAACGATGATCATCAAGATCAATCATCGCGGATCGGCGCCTCAGCTGATGCGGTATCTCTTCGGTCCCGGCAACGACAACGAGCACGGAAATCAGCATGTGGTGGCTGTCGGAAAGGTCATGGGCGCGTTTGAGGGACATGCTGTCGGGGAGACGTGCGACGGCATGGGCGAGGCGGCTCGCATGGGCCGGCGCCTGGAAGCGTCGATGAAAGCGTTCGGGAAGGCGCGCACGGAACCGAAGCGGC
>CACYEE010000181.1 GCA_902773415.1 uncultured Actinomyces sp. | reverse complement strand
GCCGCCAGAGCCTCGTTGTATCTCGCCACCGTGTCGTTGAAGGACTGGCGCATGTACATGACCTGCTTGTCGGCCTCCATCACCTCGCGTACCGCATGGGCTACCGCGGCATCGCCTTCCGCTCCGGAAGCCGTCGCCCTGGAAAGCAGACGCGCAACGGCGTCGTCGACATCCGACCGCGCGGTCGCAAGAGCCCCGGAAGCCCCTGTCGCCCAAGCCGCGCCCTCAAGCATCCCGGTCTCGTCCGGCACCGCCACTCCGGCGCTGCCAAGAGCGGCAACAAGACCGGGCAGCAGGTCCGCGCGGCGCTGAAGCTGGACCTCGATCTGGCTCCACGCATTGTCGATTCGGCCGGAAAGAGCCGCAAGCCTGTTGCGGGTAGCGAGCACGAGGCCGCCAATCCCCGCAAAACCGACACAGACCACAAGAAGAAAGGCAAGCATGGGGAACCTCCAGATAGACGGTTCCGATTATACCGAGGCCCTTGCGTGGCGAAGCGAAATGCGGGCGGGACCGCCCCAGCTCCCGTTCCCGCGCTGGCAGAACCAGCGCCCCGTGGCACGACACGGAGCCGGGCACGCCAATCCGCGCCCCCGCCCGCGCATCGGACCGCTCCGCTCCGACCTGTGCGGCGAGATTTGGGGACCGTCCCCAAATCCCAACCAAATGAAAGACGGGGATTGCGTTCGGCCACTTCGCCCCCTCCCACGGCATGTCGCGCAGCTTCCCCGATTCGGAGGCGCGAGCAAACCCGCAAGACCGCGTCCTGCGCCGAGCGAGAAAAGGGGACAGACCAAGGACTGTCTCAGAAGGATGCGCGGAAGCTGGCCGGGGCGGGAACCGGCACGTGTTCCGATTCCCGCCCCAGCCGTCTGCGCAGGCAAGAGAGTCGGGTGCCGCAAAGGGGACAGACGAATGCCGCACGGGGGACAGTCCCCCATGCGGCAAGCCGCCACGCAACCAACCCGCAACGCACAACGCAAACCGCCCGACAGCCTGGCACGGGCCGAAGCAAAAATGCCACCAAGCGTGGCCTACGGCACCAGAGCGAACCACGCCTCGAAGAACGCAAGAAAGACGGGGCCGCCCCAAAAGCAAAGACTTCCGAGACGGCCCCGGCACGCTTCGCCAGCGCGCGAACGCCTGCCCGGCTTCGGCCACCCTACTGGTTCTGGGCGTTGCCCTGCTGGTTCTGGGCGTTGCCCTGCTGGGCTTGGGTGCTGCGCTGAGCGCTTTGCTGGGTTTGAGGGCTGCGCTGAACGTTCTGCTGGTCCTGGTTGTCGCGCTGAACGTTCTGCTGATTCTGGGTGACGTACTCGACGTTCTGCTCGGTCTCGGTGACGTACTCGACGTTCTGCTCGACCTCGTTCTGCCTGCCGCCTTCCTCTTCCGCCCGGCGAGCCTCCTCGGCGGCACGCGCCGACGCCGACTCGCGGGCCTCGGCCTCGCGCTTCTCCCGCTCCCAGACCTCATGCGAGTACTTGACTTCCTCGACCTTCGCGTTGAGCGCCGTCACCGCTTCGTCGAGCGACTGGGTCGCCGCAACATACGCCACGGTATCGCCGCCACTGACCGCATTCGCGCCGTCAACCTGAGTACGCACGGCCTTGATCGCCTCGATTGCCGCCTGGCGGATCCTCTCGTCGGAAACCTCGTCCTTGTTTTCGTCGACGACCTTCTGCGCCTCGGCGATGGCCTTCTCTGCCGCTTCCACGGCCTCGTCAAGCTCGGTCTGCACCTTGTCGACCTGAGAAAGCGACACCGGGTCAAGCGCGGCAAGCAGCGTCTCCCGCGCCTGCTCGATGATGGACCGTGCTTCGACCACCCGGCGCGTCTCCCCGCGGATCTCGTCCGTCGTCTTGTCGTGAATGTCCGCCTTTTCCAGCTTCGTATTCGACAGCTCGAGCCCTTGGGCGTTCACGCGCTCAAGATTGTCGCATACCGACTGGTCGGCCACCGACCCTCGGCATTCCTCGACCTTCTCCGAAACGCCGCCAAGGGATTCGTCAAGCGCCGACACAGAAGCCAGATACCCCTCGTAGGCTTCCTCGTAATCGACCTTCGCGCTCGCGGCGGCGCGAACGTCCCAGACGTTGTAACCCACGAATGCCATACCCGCAAGAAGAAGCGCCGTCACGAAAACCATCACGCCAATCGTGCGAATCTTCCGGCTGCGCCGTGCCGCCTCGAGCGCGGCACGGTCATCGCCCGCAATGATCTGCTCAATCGCAAGGCTCTGCGAACTTTCGGACATTCGATCCTCCGTGGTGCAGTTTGCTCTACCGTTCCATCACAGCCGAAAAGCGGCCGGACCGCAAGGCTTCAGGGTGTTTTTCCGCCCACCGGCACCCGGATTCCGCCCACCGCCGCCAAGGCGCGCAGGCACGCATCAGCCGGCCTTGCCCTTTCCGATGACCGTGCACTGATCTTGCGACGTCAGTATTCCGCCCGGATTGTCCGCGGCAACGGTCTCCGCAGACTTCAGCTCGCTGAAGTCCTCGCCGAGCACGATGGAAAGGACCTCGTCGGGCACGTCAGGGTCATACTGGACAACCGAACCGGGAATGTACTGCGCAATCGTGTAGGCCGAGGCGACGCCGCGCTGCCCCGTGATGATGCGGGCAGATTCCGGCAGCGACTGCTGCGACCAGTTGTCCGTTCCGACGACGGCCACGCCCATCGCTCCGAGCTGCTGGCCGACCTGGCCAGCCAGGCCATTGCGCGACGTCGAGTTGTAGACGTTTACCGCAATCGCATTCATTTCGACCGCCTGGGTGTCGTCAGGAACGCAGGGGGTCACAAGCTCGCTGCCGTTCTTCGACACGCCCGAAAATCCCGGATCGTACGGCGCTGGAACGATGCCCGACCAGATCAGCAGGGCAACAATCAGCGTCAGCACCATCACGCCCCCGATCGAACCGAAGATGATGGTCTGGCGCTGCTGGATGCGCGTGCGGTAATCCTGGCGCGCGGAAATCTGTGCTTCGCTCACGGCTCCACCGTAGCCGAGGCTCTGCCCCCTTCGCACGCCTTCGATCGCGGTGTGGCACTTTTCGCCCCTGCCCTACAGGCACCGGCATCCGGCGCGAACCTTCGGGAACGGCCCCGATTTCCGGCTTGTTCCCGCCAAAATCCCGCGGCTCTAATCGCCGGCCCGGTAGAGCACCTCGAAGCGCTCGACGACGCTGTCGCCGGCGTCGACCACCTCGCACGTGCGCAGCAAGGCAACGGGGGTTTCCGACGCATCCACCAGAATCGCAAGCTCCCCGACCCTCGGCAGCTCCACGCCGTCGCCAAGCTCGGCCTTGGCAGTCGCCAGCTCGCCGCCTCCGGAACCGAGAACGCGCGCGGCGAAGGCGTCGGCATCCGGCCCTGCGAATGCCGGCGGACGGAAAGCCGTCATGTCGTCGGGAGCAATGACAGTCCCAAGCGGATCCAGCTTCGCCCGGATCCGCGCCCGATTCCAGAACGTCTCAAGACGTTCCTCCGCAGGCTCCAGACCCCACTGCGAGGGCAGCATGCCGAACTTCATGCGCGACAGCTCGTCACGAATGCCCATCAGTCGCGCAGCCCTTCGGCATCCATCGCCTTGCCGACCCATCGCGTCACGAGCATCCGGGCCCCGGCCGAACCGATGACGGCCGAACCAATTGCCGTCGCCACATGGCCGCCGGTCCCCTTCGCGATGCGCCGAGCGCCGAAGGCGACAATCCCCGCGCCAATCGCGGCCTGCACGCCCGCAACGCCGGCAAGCGCCCGCGAATTGTCGAGATACACCTTCCGTACGACCCCCCACATGCCGGGATGGACCAGGCCCTGCCCCGACACCTCGTAGGCTACCTGGCTCTTGATGCGGTTCTTGAACCTCTGAGGCTCGAACACCGTCGCGCCGGGAACCTGACGAGCCTCAAGCAGCTCGCCGAGCACGTCCGACACCTCCTCGGGCAGGCCGAGCGCCTTCGGGAAGGCTCGCGGCGCCTGCGAGCCGGGGCCGACGAGGGCCGCACGTACCGCATCCGCATCGACTCCGGGAAGGTCCGCGCAGATTCGCGTCACGAACGGACCCGCGCCAAGGGCCTCCTGCGCGAAGGCCGAAGCCTGGGGATTGGCGGCGACCCAGTCGCAATCCGTCTTGTCGTACGTCCAATGCCACGACAGCCGCGAGGAATCCTGGACGACGGTCAGCTTCGGATTCTCCAGCCCTGCGGGATCCACCGAGAATGTCATCGAATAGTGCGGAAGCTGGCCGAAAGCCGCCTTGACGGGCATTTCGACATCGGCAAGGAGCACGTTCGCCCCGTCGTGGGCAAACGCGGCCACGGGATGCTCGATCTGCGCGGCGAGCGCCGGCACCTGCGCGAGGGAGGTGTCGGCGACGATGAGCATCGGCCCTTCCTCGAAGGAGGGTGGCTCGGCCTGAAGCGCGTCGACCTTTTCAAGGTTCTCCGCCGTTTCCTCGCCGGCGTCCGCGGGCGGACAATCGTCGATGTCGTCGAGAGTGACGTCGACTTCGCCGAGGTCGATGTCGCCCCATGCCACCTGGCCGCCGATTTCGATCTGAAGTTTGCGTATCTCGAAATCCATCTTTTCGACGACGGTCGCAAGCGGATGGCCCGGTTCGACTTCGCCCGCCTCGTTGAGCACGGCGACGCGACGCCGACGCCCGGTGACCGCAAGTTCGATCCAGTACGTGTCGTCTTCGGCGTGGCGACGCGCGATTATGCGCTCGCGTTCGAGAAAAGCCTCGATGTCCTCGTTCGAGGCGAGAGACGTATCGAGGCGCGTAATCGCTCCACGTACCGGAAGCCATTGCGACATGCGGTTCTCCTTCGTTCCTTCCGGATGTGCGCCAAGCGCCGGCACGCAATGCCTTCGCGCTCGTGCATGCGGCTCTTTCCCGGCCGCATCCGTCCCCTATTATCCGTGACATTGCGGGCGTATCCAAGCGCATGGCCGCGCGAGCCGAGGGGCGGGCGGGCGAGGCGGGCCGGGCAAATCCGATTGCGCGAGCCGCGCCCGGCCCTGCCGTTGCTCAGTCCCGGGCCGCGCCGCGGGGGAGGCTGGCGCGAAGACGGTCCACCTGGTAGAGCGCGATGCCCGTTGCCACCGCCGCGTTGAGCGATTCCATTTCCGCGGCGATCGGAATGGAGGCGATTGCGTCGCACGCGAGGCGCGTGAGTCTTGCGAGGCCCTTTCCTTCCGAACCCGTGACGAGCACGAGCGGCATGTCGGCAAAGCTGAGCGTGTCGATTCGTTCGGTTCCGCCCGCGTCGAGGCCGGCCACGAAGAATCCCTGCTTTTTCAGGGATTCGAAGGCGCGGACAAGATTCGGAACCTTCGCGATTGCGACACGGGCGACCGCGCCTGCCGACACTTTCCAGACAGTCGCGTTGACGCCGGCCGAACGCCGCTCGGGAATGATGACGCCGTCGGCTCCGAAGGCGCTGGCCGAACGCAGCGCCGCACCGAGGTTATGCGGGTCCGTCACGGAATCGAGGGCGACGAGAAGCCCGGGCCGGCCCGCAGCGGCCACGCGGGCAACGAGAGCGTCAAGTTCGGCGTAGCTGAAGGGCGGCACTTCGATGGCGACGCCCTGGTGGACGGCACCGTCGGTCATCCTGTCCAGCTCGGACCGGGTAGCCTCGATCAGCGGCGCGCCCGCCGCGGTTGCGGCGCGAACGATCTGGGTGACGCGAGGGTCGCTCATCTGGGAACCGGACATGAATACGCGCGTGAGCGGCACGCCCGCCTTGAGCGCTTCGACTACCGGGTTTCGGCCCGCAACGAGTTCGTGGCCAGGTGGCGTCTGTAGCGCCTTGCGCACGCTGCGACGCTGGGCCTGCCGTCGGGCTTCGTGCTTTGCGGCGGCTTCCCGTTCCAGCTTGCGCTGGTGGGCGGGATGGTAGACGCGGTCTTCCGCCTTCGGGGTCGGCCCCTTTCCGGCGAGGCCGCGCGCGCGCTTCCCGCCCGACCCCCGAGTGGGGCCTTTCTTGGATTTCGGTCGTCGTGTTGGCTGGTTTCCAGGCATGAGGCCATCTTAGCGGGGCAAGGCTGCCGCCTTGCCGCTCCCGCGCGTGAAACGCACGGCTGTCGCCGACTAACGCCGCAAGCGCAAGCCCCTCCCTCTCCCGCCGCGAAGGGCCGGCACGCGGCCCGCAAGAGCCAACGCGCGCCATCCGAAAGGGAGCCGGCGGTTCCGGCCTGGCCGATTCCCTGCGCCTGGCGGTCCGTCTCTCGCGAACCTCTCGTCCTTGTCGACGACCCGAGGCCCTCCACGCCCGGCCG
>CACYEE010000180.1 GCA_902773415.1 uncultured Actinomyces sp. | reverse complement strand
TCCGGCCTTCTCGGGCCTGTTCGCCCCGCATTGGGACGGCTCGGCCCGTGGCGCGATCGTCGGCATGACCCGCTACAACACGAAGGCACATGTCGCGCGCGCCGCCCTTGAGGCCACGGCCTTCCAGACCCGCGAGGTGCTGGATGCCATGAAGGCGGATTCGGGCGTCGAGCTTGGCGAGCTCCGTGTTGACGGCGGCATGACCGCGAACGACCTTCTCATGCAGTTCCAGGCCGACATCTGCGACACCACCGTGGTTCTCCCGGTGGTTGCCGAGACGACGGCGCTCGGCGCGGCCTACGCGGCCGGCATCGCCGTCGGCTTCTGGACCGGCGAAGAGGACGTTATCGCCAACTGGCAGGAGGCCAAGCGCTGGGAGCCGAAGATGGATGCCGAGGAACGCGACCGTCAGATGCACCAGTGGAACAAGGCTGTGGAGCGCACCCGTAACTGGGTCGAAAGCTAAGAGGCGAACCCACAAGGAACCACCCCCGGCTTTCCGCCCGAGATCCGAGTCGTTCATACGCCCCGAACCGGATCTCGGGAGGAAGCCAGGGGTGGTTTCCTGTTCGTGTCACAGGTGTCAGACACCTGTGACACGCTCCCGGCCGCGTCCCAGCCGATTCCCGGCTACGGCGCGTAGAATGCCAGGCATGGCTATCGGACTTGCTGCCCTGCTCGATGACATCGCGGCCCTTGCACGCGCCGCGGCCGCCTCGGTCGACGACGTCGCCGCCATCGCCACGAAGGCCTCGACGAAGGCCGTGGCCGTCGTCGTCGACGACACCGCCGTGACCCCGCAGTACGTCCAGGGTCTCGACCCGAAACGCGAATTGCCGATCATCAAGAAAATCGCCCTCGGAAGCCTGCGCAACAAGGCGATCATCGCCGTCGCAGCCTTCATCCTCTCCGCCGTCGCCCCGTGGGTCTTCTCGCCGCTGCTCATGGCGGGCGGAGCCTACCTGTGCTTCGAGGGCGCCGAAAAGATCCTCGCAAAGCTCCTCCGCCTCGAACACGAGACGCCCGCCGCCGAGCGGGGTCCGGACGCCGAGAAGAAAATCGTCTCGAATGCCGTGCGCACCGACTTCATTCTCTCCACCGAAATCATGGTGATCGCCCTCGCCTCGATTTCCGACCAGCCGCCCGCAATGCGCGCCGCCGGACTCGTGGCCGTCGCCCTCGTGATTACGGCCCTCGTCTACGGCGTGGTCGCGGTGATCGTCAAGCTCGACGACGTCGGCCTCGCCATCTCCGGCCGCGAGGGCGCTTCGGCCCTGGAACGCAGGATCGGCACGTTCATCGTCAACGTGACGCCGACGATTCTTCGGATTCTCACCATCGTGGGCGTGGCCGCCATGATCTGGGTGGGCGGGCATCTCATCGTTTCGGGCCTCGCCGACCTCGGCTGGCATGCGCCCCACGACGTCGTCCGCCACCTCGCCTCCCTCGTGCCCGAAGGCGCTCTCGCCTGGCTCGTCGAGACGGCCTGCTCGCTCGCGGCCGGCTTCGCCATCGGCGCCGTGCTCGCCGGAATCTACCTCGCAGCCGGAACCCTCCGCGCCCGGCACTGACATGCACGCAAGCGATGTGCGCACATTCGCCATGAAAGGGTCCGGTTGGGCACTTCGATGACGAATCCGCGCACGTCAATAGCGACGACGAGGCGTTCCCGTGACAATCCTTACCATGACGTACGCCACACCTTCTGGACAGCGCACACCTGCACGCCTAGCCTGAGAATGTTCAGGTACGGAACAACCCTCAAAGGCGAGGCACAATGACGATTTACACCATCACCTTCAACCCCGCAATCGACTGCGTCGTGAAGGTCCCGGCACTCACTCAAGGCGAAATCATCCGCGCCACCACCCAGAACAACTTCTTCGGCGGCAAGGGCGTCAACGTGTCCGTGCTGCTCACCAAGCTCGGCCGCGCCAACGTAGCCCTCGGCTTCCTCGCCGGCCCCATCGGCGAATCCTTCGCGACCGCCCTCGACTCGATGGGCGTCGCCCACGACTTCGTCCGCCTGCCCGACGGCTCCACGCGAATCAACACGAAAATCCGCCAGGACGTGACAGGCGAGGACGGCACCGTCCGCACTGTCGAAACCGCCATCAACGGCGCAGGCCCCGACGTCGACGACGCCTCCCTCGCCCAATTCTTCGCCCGCCTCGACAAGGTTGCCGACGGCGACGCCGTCATCCTCTCCGGCGCAGCCCCGAAGAACGCCGCCCCCGACGCCTACGCCCGAATCCTCGAAGTCCTCGACGGCAAGGACGTGCTCGTCGTCGTCGACGCCACCGGAGACACCCTTCTCAACGCGCTGCCCTACAAGCCCTTCATGGTCAAGCCGAACGACGACGAACTCGCCGAAATCACCGGCTGCGACCCGCTCGACGAAACCGCCCTCGTCGACGGCGCGAAACTGCTCCAGGCCAAAGGCGCGCGCAACGTGCTCGTCTCGCGCGGCGGACGCGGCTCCCTCCTGCTCGACGAAACCGGAGCCGTCACTTCCGCACCGGTCATTTCCGGCACCCTCGTCAACTCTGTCGGCGCCGGCGACTCGATGGTCGCAGGCTTCGTCCACGGATACCTCCAGGCCCTCGAAGCCGGCGAAGAACCCGCCCAGGCCTACCGCAACGCTTTCGAATACGGCCAGGCCTGCGGAAGCGCCACCGCCTTCAGCGAAGACATCGCCGAGAAGGACCTCGTCGACACGCTGCTCGCGCAGCTGCGCCAGCGCCCCTAAGCCCGGCCTGGCGGACCACACCCCTGGAACGCCCGGTCGCATGCCCCATCCGAACACCCGAAGGAGACACACCATGAAGATCAGCGAGCTGCTGTCCGAAACCGCCATCAACCTTGCATCCGCCGCCTCCACGAAAGACGAGGCGATCGCCGAACTCGTCGCCCTGCACGAGAAGGCCGGAAACCTCTCCGATGCCGACGCCTTCCGCGCCGCCATCGACGCCCGCGAACAGCTCGGCTCGACCGCCGTATCCGAAGGCCTCGCCATCCCCCACGCCCAGTCCGACGCCGTCGCCAAGCCCGGCCTCGCAGCGATCGTCGCCCCCGAAGGCGTCGACTACGGTGCCGAAGACGGCCCCGTCAGGCTGCTCTTCATGATCGCCACCCCGGCCGACGGAACCACCCACCTTCAGGTCCTCTCGAACCTTGTCGGAGCCCTCGGCGACACTCCCTTCCGGGCCGAGCTTCGCAAGGCTTCGAGCCCGGCAGAATTCATCGAAGTCATGGCCACGAAGGACAACTAGATTTCATGGCGCCTACGGGCGCCATGTTTTTGCGCGGCAACGCCACTGCCGGCCAGGCCGCGCTCGCGCCGCACGCCACGTGGCCGGACGGCCCCGGACGGGTCGGGGCCGTCCGGCCACGTGGCACGGAACTGCGGCGCACATCCCCGCAAGAAGCACGCGAGGCCGTCGACGGCGACGGCCAAAAGAAAGGAACGCAGATGCGGATTACCGACCTGCTCTCCGCGGACTCCATCGAAATCGGCACCTACGCCGGCTCGAAGTCCGAAGCGATCGACAAGCTCGTCGCCCTCCACGAGAGGGCCGGAAACCTTCTCGACACCGCCACCTACAAGGAAGCGATTCTCGCTCGCGAAGCCCAAGGCACAACCGCCATCGGCGAAGGCATGGCCATTCCCCACGCGAAGACGGAAGCCGTTGCCAGGCCCGCCCTGTCGGCAATGACGGTACCCGCCGGCGTCGACTACGACGCGCCCGACGGACAGCCCTCGACCCTCCTGTTCATGATTGCGGCCCCTGCCGACGGCGAAGTGCATCTCGAAGTGCTCTCGCGCCTCATGACGATGCTCATGGACACCGACTGGCGCGCAAGACTCGCCGCAGCCAGCAGCCCCGCCGAATTCATGGCGCTCATCGACGACAAGGAGAGCGAAAAGTACGGTTCGGGCGGCTCCGCGCCGGCCGCCGAAGCCGCAG
>CACYEE010000179.1 GCA_902773415.1 uncultured Actinomyces sp. | reverse complement strand
GCCGCGAACGGCGGCGACGATGCGGCCACCGACGGAAGCAGCGGCGAGTCCCCGAATCCGCTTCCTGTCGATTTCCACGACGTCGCCCCCAACTACCAGTTCCGTGCCGACATCGAATGGCTCGCAGGCAAGGGCATCACCTCGGGATGGCCGGACGGAACCTTCCGGCCCGCAGCCTCCATCTCTCGCGCAGCGCTCGCCGCCTTCCTCTACAGGTACGCGGGTTCTCCCGAATTCGATGCGCCTGCGGCAAGCCCGTTTCGCGACGTTGCCGCAAACCACCCCTTCTATCGCGAAATCGCGTGGGTGTCGGCCTCCGGCATCGCCACCGGCTACCAGGACGGTACTTTCCGCCCGTCCGACTCCGTGACGCGAGGGGCCGCCGCCGTCTTTCTCTGGCGCCTGGCCGGCAACCCGGCCGTTGCGGCCGGCAATCCCTTCACCGACGTCGGAGCCTGCCATGCGCAGGGCCCGGCGATCCGATGGGCAGCGTCGACAGGAATTGCCCAAGGTCACGCGGACCACACTTTCAGGGCCGGCGCGAGCCTCACTCGTGCCGCCTTTGCAGCCTTCCTGCATCGCTACGATGGGAGGGGCCTTCGTGCCGTCGCCTCCCCGCAAAGGCCGGCCTCGGACCCCGCGCTGCCCGAACGATCCTTTACGGATGTTCCCGCAGGCAACCAATTCGCCGGCGATATTCGCTGGGCCGCGCAGCATGGAATCGCGGGCGGATACGCTGACGGAAGTTTCCGCCCGAAAGCGGCCGTCACGCGCGACGCCTTCGTCGCCTACCTTTACCGATTCGCCGGCTCGCCCAACTACACTCCGCCAGCGGCAAGCCCCTTCCGAGACGTGCAAACCGGCCATCCCTTCTACCGCGAAATCGCGTGGGCGGCAGCCTCCGGCATCGTCGGCGGCTACTCCGACGGCACTTTCCGGCCTTCCGCGCAGGTCAGCCGCGCCGCGGCCGCAGCTTTCCTCTACCGGGCCGCCGGATCGCCGGCCGGGGCGCGTGCCGGGTTCAGGGACACCGGGTGTTCGGAGCACCGCAGGGCAATCGGCTGGCTTGCCGGAGCGGGAATCACCACCGGATACGCGGACGGCACCTTCCGCCCGGGCGGGGCCGTCGAACGGCAGGCCGTCGTCGCCTTCCTCCATCGGATGTGCATGCGCGGATACGGCGTTGTCGTCTCGCCGTGGGCGCGCGCTGTCGCGAAAACCGATGTAACGCCGCTTGTCGGATGCCAGGCGTGGCAGAATCCTGCGCACATGTACCAGGTGAGCTCGGCCCAGGTCCAGCCGCGGTACGCGAACAAGGGTGCCTTCTCCTACGTGTCCCCGAACAAGCTCACGCCCGCTTCGACCCGCAAGGAAGTTGTCGAGGCTTTCGTGGGACGTGCGCTTGATTACCTTGGCACGAAGTACGTGTGGGACTATGCCCTTGCTCCGGGGCTCGGGGTCGATTGCGCAGGTCTCGTTGTCCAGGCAATGTACGCTGTCGGAATCGACCCTTCTCGCTACAACCCGTACGACCACTACTTCACGCCGGGCCATGACCATTACGCCAACGATATGCGTGCCGATTCGCGCATTCCGCATGTCGCCTATTCCAGCCGGCAGCGCGGCGACCTTATCTTCTACGACGGGCATGTCGCGATTTATCTTGGCAATGATCTGATTGTGGACGCTCGAGCTCGCGGCGTTGCTATTGGCGCAATCGGGGAGCCTGGTCGGGTCCTTGCGGTCGGTCGTCTCTTCAACTAGCTTTTCTGCCGATTTGGGGACGGTGGTCTTCGTTCAATCGGACGAATCAGGGACAGGGCTGTTTCGCACATTCAAGGAGCCAAGAACAAGCGGGGTTTTCCCGTCAGGGCGCGCCCGCAGTCGGGTGTCGCCTTGGGGGACCGTGTTCGGTCTCTTTGCTTCCCTTCGCAGTTTCCTTGCTCCGGTTTCGCGCGAGTTGGCTTGCGTGGCCCTTCCGTTTGTCGGAAAGGGGACTGTCCCAATCCGATACTGGCTTGTCTCCTTTTCGGCATGTGCGAGACAGTCCCTGGGTGCTGGAATCGGATTGGATCGGCGTATCAGTGGTGCCTGGCACCACTGATACGCTCGTGTGCGACAACGCTTGCGAAAGCGTCAATCGAAAACGTGGGGTGCGAACCGAAGTTCGCACCCCACGTTTTCGACGAGCAGAGATTTAGCGGGCGATGCGGATGAACGTCGCGCCGCCGCGAATCGGGCTTTCGCGAAGCGGAATGCCGTAGTTCATGGCCTCAAGCTGGCCGGTGCCGGTGTAGATGGCGACGTGGCCGGGCCACCACATGATGTCGCCGGGCTGGGCCTGCGAGGCGGGAATGACGGTACCGGAGTAGCGAATCGCGGCGGAGGAGTGCGGAACCGCGTAGCCCATGCGACCGTACACGTAGGAGACGAAGCCGGAGCAGTCGAATCCGGCCGGCGTGGCGCCCGCGTAGCGGTAGGGAGTGCCGATGTACTGGCGGCCGATCGCGACGGCTGCCGAGGCTGCGGAACTGTAGTTGACCTGCCGGGTTGCGGGAGCGGTGTAGGTGTACTGGGTCGTGGGAGAGACCGGCGCGTTCACCGAAGCGAGAACCGTCTGGGATTCGGGCGCGGCGACCATCGTGTTCTGGGTCGCAGCGGTTTCGGTTTCGGCAACCTCGGGGTCATTGGGGAGGTCGACGGTGATGTCGGCTTCCGTCGGGGAGTCCTGATCTTCGAGAACGAGATCGGCGGTAGCGTCGCCTTCCTCTTCTCCTTCGGCCGCAGTGAACGCCTCGGTTGTGGCGGGTGCTGCGGGGGCGGAAGTTTCCTCGACTTGCGTCGTGGTGAGGTCCGCAAGCGCCTGGGCGCCGGAGTGGTCTGCCGTGGTAACGCCCCCGGGAAGGGCGACGCCGAGCATGGAGCCGGCGGCGGTGGCGGCGAAGGCCACGCGAGCGTGGGCAAGGTTCAGAGTGTCGAGGCTAGCCTTTGTGGCTGTCAGGTGACGTCCGGCCATGTCTCTCTCGGTCTCCTTAGTTTCTTGGTTCGTTTGTTCCACGAATGACTTTAATGGCTGGCAACGGCATTGTCACGGTTTTGTAACAATTCGTAACATACGTCATTGTTACTGAAAGGTGACGGCGTGTCGTGGAAGCT
>CACYEE010000178.1 GCA_902773415.1 uncultured Actinomyces sp. | reverse complement strand
CAAGGCCGAGGAAGAGAAGGCCGAAGGCTCCGAGGACGGCGAGTCCTCGGAGGAGGAGCCCGCCGAGGGCGACAATGCCGAACCATCCGAAGGCGACGAGGCTTCCGAAGGCGACGAGGCTTCCGAGGAGAGCGACAAGGCCGAGGGAGAGAAGGCCGAAGGCTCCGAGGACGGCGAGTCCTCGGAGGAGGAGCCCGCCGAGGGCGACAATGCCGAAGCATCCGAAGGCGACGAGGCTTCCGAAGGCGGCGATGCGAACACCGTGACGATTACCGACGAGGACGGCAACGTCGTCGAGCAGGACGACAGCGCAGTCTCCATCGAGCTCTACGAGAACGAGGAAGAACTCGAAGCAGCCGCGAAGGCCAAGGCCGACGTGAACGGCGATGGCACGATTTCCGCCGAGCCGGAAGGCACTCCCGAAAACGCCTCGGATACCGCGTGGATCACCGAACAGATGCTCTACGAGTCCTACATGCTCAACTGCCTTGTTCCCGATGCCCGAATCGAGGCTTCCGAGGACGATCCGGCCAAACCGCTTGTCGCATGTTCGTCCGAAGCGGGGGCCAAGTACATTCTTGGCCCGGCCGAAATCGAAGGAACCTCGATTACCCAGGCCTCCTCCGGCTTCGACCAGCAGAACGCCCAGAATGTCGTCTCCATCCAGTTCGACTCGAAGGGCGCGAAGGCCTTTACCGAGATTACCCAACGCCTCTACGACTACGCGCAGGCCGGAGATTCGACCCGCGGCCAGTTCGCGGTCGTTCTCGACGGCAAGGTGATTTCCTCGGCCACCCCGCAGACCGTCATTTCCGGAGGCAGCGCCCAGATTTCCGGAAACTTCACCTCCGAGTCCGCCGCGTCGCTCGCCAACCAGCTCTCCTTCGGCTCGCTGCCGCTGCATTTCGACGTCCAGTCCGAAGAGCAGATTTCGGCCACGCTCGGCTCCGAATCCCTGCGTTCCGGCCTGATTGCCGGTCTTGTCGGAATCATCCTCATCATCCTCTACCTGCTGTGGCAATACCACGGCCTGGGCATCGTGGCCATCGGCTCGATCACGCTCGCCGTCGGCCTGTCCTACCTGCTCGTGAGCCTGCTGTCCTGGCTCATCGGAATGAGGCTCTCGCTCGCCGGCGTCGTCGCCCTGATCATCTCGATCGGCATCACCGCCGATTCGTTCATCGTGTTCTTCGAGAGAATCCGGGACGAGCAGCGCGAAGGGCGCTCGAATGTCGCCGCGGTCTCCCACGGCTGGGAACGCGCCAAGCGCACCATCATCGTGGCCGACTCGGTGAACCTGCTCGCTGCCGTCGTGCTCTACTTCCTTGCCGTCGGCTCGGTGCGGGGCTTCGCCTTCACTCTCGGCCTGACGACCTTCCTCGATCTTGTCATCGTCCTCATGTTCACCTACCCGATCATGATGGTGCTCGTGCGCAAGACGAAGTTCTTCGGCGAAGGCAGAAGGTTCTCCGGCATGGATTCGGTGGCCCTCGGAAACAAGGAAGCCCGATACAAGGGTGCCGGCCAGTTCGCGGCACCGAAGCCTGGCAAGGGAGAATCCCTTGCGGACAGGCGTGCCGCCGAGCGCAAGGCCGCGCGTGAAGCCGAAAAGGAGGCCGCTGCCGTGAGCGGTTCGGCTTCGGAAGGGAAGGAGGAGCTCTGATGCTGTACCAGCTTGGAAACGACCTCTACTCCGGCAAGAAGTCCTTCGACTTTGTCGGAAAACGCAAGATCTGGTTTTCCGTGGCCGTGATTGCGATTGCGATTGCGCTCGGTTCGCTGCTTTTCCGCGGGCTGAACCTTGGCGTCGACTTCACTGGCGGTTCCCAGTTCACGATTTCAAATACGAAGACGACGGCCGAAAAACCGGCGCAGGACGTCATGTCCGAGTATCTGGGCGACGCGACCGCGCGCGTCGCGAAGGTCGGAGAATCTGCCGTCCGCGTCCAGACGTCCGACCAGAACATCTCGAACGAGCAGGCCGAGGAGATTCGTGCCAAGCTCGCCGAGGTCTACGACGTCAAGACGGATGAGGTCACGTCGACCTTCATCGGCCCGTCCTGGGGCCGGGACATTTCGACAAAGGCCCTTCGCGGCTTCATCGTCTTCGTCCTTCTTGCCGCGGTCGGCCTGTCGCTCTACTTCCGGACATGGCGCAATGCGGCAGGTGCCGTGCTCGCGCTCTTCAACGACCTTGTCGTGACCGTCGGCGTCTACTCGGTCTTCGGATTCGAGATTACCCCGGCTTCGGTCATCGGCCTGCTGACGATTCTCGCCTACTCGCTCTACGACACCGTCGTGGTTTTCGACAAGGTACGCGAGAACACCGAGAAGCTGCTTTCCCAGGAGGATTTCACCTTCGCGGAATCGACGAATCTTGCCGTGAACCAGACGCTCATCCGAACGCTGAACACCTCGGTCACCTCCCTGCTTCCGGTCGGCTCGATCCTTTTCGTCGGCGTGTGGCTCCTCGGTGCGGCCACGCTGCGCGATCTCGCGCTCGTCATGTTTGTCGGACTGATTCTTTCCTCGCTGTCCTCGATGTTCATCGCCGCTCCGCTCGCGGTTGCGTTGACGCAGACCGATCCGAAGATCAAGGAACACACCGAGCATGTTCTCGCTGTCCGCGAACAGCGCAATGCCGACCGGGTGGCCCGGATCGCGGCAGGCGAGGACATCGAGGACGAAGAGGTTTTCGCCAATCCTGCCGGGCACGTGGTTCGCGAACCCGGCTACCACAAGGGCGCAGCCGCCCAGCCCAAATCCAAGAAGAGGAGCAAGAAGTGACCGAGACGATCATTCCCGCCGATGTTCTCGAGCTGGTCGAGGCCAATCTTCGCGAAGTCCAGGATTTCCCGACGCCAGGCGTTCTGTTTCGCGACTTCACCCCGCTGATTGCGAACGCGCAGGCGTTCTCGAAGCTCATCAAGGCGCTCGCCAACCGGTATCGTGGCAAGATCGACGCCGTTGCCGGCCTCGAGTCGCGAGGCTTTATCCTCGCCGCCCCGCTCGCCGTCGAGCTTGGCGTCGGAATGGTGACGGTTCGCAAGGCCGGGCGCCTTCCCGGACCGGTTGTCGGTGTCGACTACGACCTGGAGTACGGCAGCGCCCGGATGGAGCTGCAACCCTTCACCGTCGAGGACGGGCAAAGAGTGCTCGTCATCGACGATGTTCTCGCGACAGGCGGCACCGCAAACGCGGCCTTTGAACTGATCAAGCAGGCCGGGGGAATCCCGGCGGGTCTGTGCGTGCTCATCGAACTCGACGAACTCGACGGACGCAGCGCGTTGCTCGGCTACGAAGTGGACGCGGTCTACAAGTACTAGCGATTTGCCGACGGACAGGTTTTCCGGCGCGGTTGTCGCGCGCGAAGACGTCGGAGAACCCATCGTCGTGGAATCGGGCGGGAATCCGTTTTCTCCGTTCGGTACGTCGATGACGGGCCTGAATAGTGTATTGTTGGCCTATGGCAGGTCAGGGCAGCGATTCGGGACAGACACGCAGAAGCCGGTTTTCCTTCTTCGGAAGCCGGCCTTCTCTAGTCGTGCCTCCGCTTGTCGAACCGCTTTTTCGGGCCCTCGGCGGCAAGAACGTCAACCGCGAACGGATTCTGCACGCCTTTGAGGTTGCCGACGAGTGCCATCATGGCCAAAAGCGTCGTTCGGGCGAACCGTACATCATTCATCCTGTCGCTGTCGCGACGATTCTTGCCGAACTCGGAATGGACGAAGAGACGATCGTCGGAGGCCTGCTTCACGATACCGTCGAGGACACGGGCTATACGCTTGACGAGCTTTCGACGGAATTCGGTCCGACCGTCGCGCTGCTTGTCGATGGGGTGACGAAACTCGACAAGGTCGAGTATGGCGAGGCTGCGAAGGCGGAGACCGTGCGCAAGATGGTCATCGCGATGTCGAAGGACATTCGGGTCCTTCTCATCAAGCTGGCGGATCGTCTTCATAACGCGAGAACCTGGAAGTATGTGCCTGCATCCTCGGCTGAGGGAAAGGCGCGCGAGACACTCGAGATCTATGCTCCGCTTGCGCACCGCCTGGGGATGAATTCGATCAAGTGGGAGCTTGAGGACCGCTCTTTCAGGATTCTCTATCCGACGATCTACGCCGAAATCGAGCGGCTCGTCACCGAACGCACTCCTGAACGGGAAGCCTATATTCGCGACATCAAGGACATTCTTCAACGGAATCTGAAGAAGGCCAAGATTCCATGCACGATCACGGGCAGGCCGAAGCATTACTACTCGATTTACCAGAAGATGATTCTGCGCGGCAAGGACTTCGAGGACATCTACGATCTTGTCGGAATCAGGGTGCTTGTCGAGTCGAGAGATGACTGCTACGCGGCTCTTGGCGTGGCGAACACCGTTTTCACTCCGATTCAGGGGCGCATCAAGGACTATATCGCGGTGCCGAAGTTCAACCTCTACCAGTCGATTCATACGACCGTGCTCGGCCCGGAAGGCCGCTCCCTCGAGATTCAGATCCGAACCTACGAGATGCATCGCAGGGCCGAGTTCGGCGTCGCTTCGCACTGGCGGTACAAGGAGAATCCGAATGCGCGGTCGCTTCGCGACACATCGGCGCGTACCGATGACGAGGCGCAGCTCGACTGGCTTCGCCAGCTCGTCGATTGGCAGCGCGAAACCGCAGATTCGGCCGAGTTCCTGGATTCGCTGCGCTACGAGATATCGGGCAACCCGGTCTATGTCTTTACGCCGAAGGGACAGGTTCTCGAACTTCCCGCCGGTTCGACGCCCGTGGATTTCGCCTATGCGGTCCATACGGAGGTCGGGCATCATGCGGTCGGAGCGAAGGTCAACGACAGGCTTGTCACTCTCGACCATCGGCTCGAATCGGGCGACAATGTCGAGATCCTGACGTCGAAGAATCCGAACAAGGGGCCGTCGGAGGGATGGCTCGATTTCGTTGCCTCGCCTCGGGCCCGCGCCAAGATTCGGGTCTGGTTCAAAAGGGAGCGCCGCGAGGAGGCGATCGACGTCGGGCGCGATCGGCTGGCGAAGGCGATTCGCAGGAAGAATCAGCCCGTTCAGCGTCTCATGAGCCACGATACGCTGCGTGCGGTCGCTCAGGACATGGGGCGCGAGGGAGTCGACGCGCTGTATGCGGCAATCGGCGAGGGCGGCATTTCCGCCGAATCGGTTGTGCGCGCACTGATTGCCTCTCAGGGAGGCGAGCCGGGTGTGGAGGAGACTCTT
>CACYEE010000177.1 GCA_902773415.1 uncultured Actinomyces sp. | reverse complement strand
GGGGATGCCGCGTCGCGGGGAAGGCGGGGATGCCACCGTCGCCCTGTTTGTGTCGCGCTCGCTCGCGTCGCGGCCACCTGCGTCGCCCCAAAAGCGCCACTCGGGCAGGGCGCGCCGCAGGCTTGCGCGTGCGGATGCCCGATCCGCACGCGGCGACGGGCGTGCCTGAACCGTCCGGGACCCGAAAGCTGCCGGCCTTGACGCCTGTAGCGGCAATCTCAGGTGCCTGCGGCGCGCCTGGGCGTCAGCGTGTTGCCTGTTCGTTATTTTTGGAGGGTGGAGGTTCAGGGGCTGATACTCATCGTCTTCGTGCTGGGAGGCATGGCGCATCTTATCTCTTATCTCTATCGTAGGCGCCGTCTGCTGTCGGAAGCGCGACTTGAGGAGCGCTTCGCCGAAAACCTGCGGATGCTTCCCGTAACAGAGGACTCTCCCGCTGTGGATTTCCGTGGCGATCACGGGTCCGTATTTGAGCGTCCGAACGGTCGAAACGAGGTCAAGATGCCGCCGAGCAGAACGAACGGCACAGCCGTCACTGTGCGGATCCTTGCGCGCGAGCGGGCTCGACGCCGGGCGCGTATCGCCCTGCGAAGGGCAAACCGCACGCGCGGCCTTGCCGGCGGAGGGCTCCTCGCCGCGGTTGCGGTGCTGCTGTGGATTCTGTACGCGACGGACGTCCTTTCGATGTGGGTGCCGGTTGCCGTCACGGTTCTGTGCGTGCTGTATGCGGCAGGTTTCGCCTATCTGCTTCAAGAAATGGCGAAGGCAACCAGGGCCGATCTTGCCGCCATCGAGGACCTGAGCCGTCGGCTCGTCCGGGCGCGTGGGGCGAACCGCGAGATTGCGCGTCGCCGCGCGAAGGCGGCAAGGGCCAAGAGGGCGGCACGCAGGACCGAGGCGATGCCGGCGTCGAAGCGCGCGCCCGCTGGGGCACCCGAAGCGGCGGAACGCAAGCCCGAAGCGAAACGGGAGCCAAAGCCTGTTCGCGCCAAGCCTGCCTCCGCAGCCCGGCCAGCCAAAGACCTGCCGTCCTACACCCTGAAGCATTCGACGGTTCCGCGTCGTTCCATCGAACCGTACAAGGCTCCTCGGGGCGACGAGGCTCCCGTCCCCTACCGCCCGAAGGCGCTCGGGGAGACGGTTGCCAAGCCTTCCGATGGCGTTCGCTGGGCGGTGGCGCTGACGCCCGAGTCGGCAGAATCTCTTGCGGGCGGCAGCGCCCTGGATGCGCTGCTCGACCGCAGGAGGGCCTGACGGCTTTCCCTCCACAGCCGTTTGCGCAGGTCGGAGAACCGGGTGTCGCAGTCGAGGGACTGCGCTCGATGCGACACCCGAGTGGCGTTCGCATGAGACTTGCGGTGTTGCGAGGGTCATGCTCTCTGGATGTGCGAAACCGGACTGCGGGATGCTAGTATCGAGATGTCTTCGGGGCTATGGCGCAGCTGGTAGCGCGTCTCGTTCGCAATGAGAAGGTCAGGGGTTCGAATCCCCTTAGCTCCACCAAAAGTTCCTTACTCGAACTTTTGTAGGTAAAAAAAATTTGAGTTCGAGTAAGATTCCATATTTCGTGTATCACTACACGCAGCAAGACCGCACCTGAGACCATTCAGGATGCGGTTTTTTGCTGTCGCTATTTTCGCGAGTGCTGCCTCAGAACTTGCCCGGATGGAACGATTGACTTTGGAGAGCTCGTCTTTAAAGGGTTCTATGATTACGTTGAATGGCGGGTTGTATCGCTCTTCAATTTCCAGAGGAACTTCCTTGCTGCAGGAAACGTAGATCTTCTCGAAGATGGCTTGATTGAGCATTCGCTTTACGATGTCGCTACCATTCCGGTAGAAAGTGGCCACGTCGTCCAGAAGCTCGAGGGCGTTTGTCAGGTTCTCTGACAGCTGGTCGAAGGTGATGTTGTGCTGCTTTATCTCGTGGTTGATAGCGGCCAGCTCCTTCGTGATCTTTTCCTGCTCGGCTTTCAGAAGCTCCATTGGGATGGCGTCATTGTAGTGCGCTTCGAGAAGCTTCTCGCTTTTGTGCTCCAATGTCCGCTTCTGGCCGAGAAGCCCATCTATCTCCAGATCGTACTTTTCCTTTTCCTTGGCGATGACGCCTTGGAGTTCTTCTTCGATTGCAGCCCGGATCTGCGGCGGCAGCTGTATGTCCTCGTAGAGCTGCTCGATCTTCCTTTCTAAGATGGCAAACGAGAGATGCTAAAGCTCAAGCGACTCCTTGAGATGAAAGCTATTCTTGTGG
>CACYEE010000176.1 GCA_902773415.1 uncultured Actinomyces sp. | reverse complement strand
CTTCCTCGTGGGCGGGATGCTCACCGCGCTCGGGGACTACGGCGCCGAGGAACTCGAGGAACGCCTGCCGCCCATGCTCGACACCGGGCTGGGGACGGCCATCGCGAGCGCCCTCATGCAGCTCGGGGCATAGGCGCGCTCGGGGGCGAGGTCGACGCGGCCAGGCCAGAGGTACGGGCGGCGCGGCTCGGCCTGGCGCAGGTCGACGCGACGAGCGCCGGCAAAGCGTGCCGCGCCGAACCCCGCACTGGCCGGCCTCACGCGGCCCGGAGCAGGTCTGCTGGCCTGTTCGCGGCTGACGCCTCGCGAAAGGAGACGCCCATGAAAGCGCGCGTCCCGCTCCTGCTCCTTTGCGCCGCAGCCCTGCGGGGGCTGGCCCTTCGTCGCCCAGCCCTCGGCAGCCGAACACGTCGCCCCTCGCCTTCAACGCGACGCGCAGCGCCATCGGCACGCTCTTCCTCGCCGGCGTCATCGCCTCGCGCGCCCGCACCGGCCAGGACCCGCCCGCCGCGCGAGGCCGGCCGGCGCGCGAGCCTCGTGGGCGCAGGCGTCAAGCGCGACGGCGGACGCGAAGGCTCCGCACGCGAGAGCCCCATCACCCCAGGCGCCAGCCCCGAGAGTTCGGGATGTTCCCGGCGCGTGCTGCCCGTCGGCGGCTTCGCCTGCGGCCTGCTCCTGTTCGGAGCATCCTGGTTGCAGCGGGCCGGCATCGCCGCCTGTCCGCCCGAAGCCGCGGCCTCCTCCCGCTCGGCCTTCGTGACCGCCGCCTGCATGGTGATGGTGGCCCTTGTCGGCATTGTCGCAGGCAAGAACCCGCATCCGGCCGCGCTCGGCGCCGTCGCTTCGGGAAACGCGGCGGAGGTGCCGCGCCTTTGGCCATGCGCCGCGCAGGTGACGGTCGAGTTCGGCCAGGACGACGGGAGCCATCGTGCCCGGGCGGAGGTTTTCCATCGCTTCGGCGGCGGGCGGGCCCTGGTTGCGGAAGAACTCTGCGAGCTGGCGGCTTTCGTTCTTCGGCATGGCCTGCCCGGTGTCGCCGAGGTCCTCGATGCGGTGGCCGGTTGCGGAGGTCCAGCCTGCGACGAGCGGACGGAAGGACGAGATGGGGCGGTCGCGCGCGTTCGGCCTGAGGGTCTTCGCCGTGCGCCCGTGAACCTCCTTGTTGCGGCCGGCGAGCGGCGCGTCGAGGAGGCGAGGCCGCTCGGGTTTTCGTGTCATGCGAGGCGGGCTTCGGAAAGAATGTGGGCGCGCAGCGCGTAGGCGACGCCTTCGGCGTCGTTTGAGGGGACGACGCCGTCGGCCTGTGCGCGAATCGCCGGCGCGGCGTTTGCCATCGCGAGGCCCGTGCCGGCGGCGCGGAGCATGGCGGCGTCGTTTTCGGAATCGCCGACCGCAATCGTGTTGCCGGGCGCGACGCCGGCGAGCCGGGCGAGGGTGGCGAGGCCGACGGCCTTGGACAGGCCGCGCGGGGCGATTTCGACGAGGCTCGGCTCGGGGCGGAAGACTTCGGCGTCGATTCCGGCGAGGAGGGCGAGGGTTTCCTCGGCCTCGGCGGGGCTGGCGTGCCAGATGTTGAACTTTTCGATTCCGGCGGCGCGCGAGCGGGCGAGGGAGCGAATGTCGGCAACGGGCGTGAGCCAGGCGAGGAAGAGTTCGCGGTAGGCTTGGGCGTCCCAGATGTCGATGGCGTCGAGGTCGCCTTGGCCGACGTAGGCGATTCCGTCGCTCATGGTCTGGAGGAAGACGCGGCGGCCGGCTGTCGCGTTGAGGACGCGGGCGGTGATGGCGGGGCCGAATACGGTGTGGGCAAGGGCCCGGTTTTCGGCGAAGTTCCAGATGAGTGCGCCGTTTTCGAGGATTGCGTAGCGGAGGAAGCCGAGTTGGGGCCGGTAGGGAGCGATTTCGGAGAGGCAACGGCCGGTGGCGGGGGCGACGACGGTGCCGGTCGCGTCGGCGGCCCGCAGTGCGGCGAGCGTTCCGGGGGAAATCCGCTTCGCCGAGTTCAGCACCGTGCCGTCGAGGTCGAAGACGAAGAGCTTGCGGGGCGTGTCGGCGGGGCCTGGCCCCGGTGGCACGTTGGGGGCGGGGGTGGTGGGTTTCGTGCCGTGGGGGTCTGGCACCGGTGTCGCGTTTTGCGTCGCATTGCGGGTTTCGAGCGTCGTCGTCATTGGCATGTCCTTGTCCGGTCGGCTGCGTGTCGGTTGCTTATTCCATTCTCGACGGATAGGTGAAAACAATCAACAAATGGCGGCAGAAGCGAAAAACGCTCAGAAATGGCGTATAGAATGATCGAAAACGCTCATCGAGTGTGGGAGGAATTCATGAACATCCGGGAACGGCGCGAACGAATCCTCTCCGCCCTCGGACGCGCCGGCTACCTCTCCGTCGGCGAGCTCGCCAGCGAACTCCACGTTTCCGAACCCACCATCCGTCGCGACCTCGTCGCCCTCGAACGTGCCGGCGCCATCCGTCGCGGCCACGGAGGAGCTTCGCCCGCCAATCCCTTCGTCGCCACCCGTGCCTTTTCCCAACGCCATCGCGCGAACCTTCCCGGCAAGCGCCGCGTCGCGACCGCAGCCGCGGAGCTTGCCACAGGGGCAACCTCGATCTTCATCGACTCGTCCTCGACAACCCTCTGCCTCGCCGAAGCGCTCGAACCGTCCGGCGACGTCCGGATCCTCACCAACGGCCTGCCGATCGCGCAGGCTCTCGGCGAACGCGACGGTGCCCGCGTCGAGATGACCCCGGGCGCCTTCGACCCGCGCCACGCCAGCCTCTTCGGTGCCGACGCCGTCGATTTCGTGGCCCGCCGCCACGCCGACCTCGTCTTCGTTTCCGCCTCGGGAATCGACGCGCAGGCCGGCGTGACCAGCGCCGTCGACGTTGACGGCCCCCTCAAGCGCGCCTTTGCCGCCAATGCGGACACCGTGGTCCTTCTCTTTGACGCCTCGAAGCTCGGACTCGTTTTCTACTTCACGGTGTTCGGCATTTCGGAGGCCGACATCGTGGTTGTCGACGGAAAGGCTCCCGAAGGGCTTGCTGCGGCCTGTGCCGAAGCCGGAACCCGGCTCTTCGAGACCTCGATGTGACAGCGGGACCAGACCCCTGTGCCGCCAAGCTGGCTGCGGCCTGTGCCGTGACGGCGGGGCCGGACCCCGGCGGGAAGACGAAGGGCTTGCGGGGCGTGACGGCGGGGCCGGACCCTTCGGCGCGGTGGACGTGGATTGACGCTTTTGCAAGGTGCCGCACGCAGCTTTGCCCTAGGCGGCTTGGAACGTTCTTGTCGTCGAGCCGTAAAGGAGAGGAGCAAGGGCGATGAGGAAGTAGTTCACTTCAAACATGAACCATGAGGTTTCCGCAAGGCCGATG
>CACYEE010000175.1 GCA_902773415.1 uncultured Actinomyces sp. | reverse complement strand
GACGGCCCTTTCGCCCGTGCTGCCCGGCGCCGCGCCTTGGTCCGGCGCCAACCGGAAGCACGGCGCCGGGCGCTTCTTCGCAACCGGACCGAATGGAACTAGACTGCAAACGTTCCAAGGATTCAGGAGGTCACGTGAAGCCGCTCGATCCGCGCCTTCTCACGCATGCGAAGGATGCCCGCTCGTACATCATCCTTCTCGTCGTTGCCGGCACGCTTTCGGCGGCACTCGTCCTCGCCCAGTGCTATCTCGTCTCCGCCGCCGCGAGCCCCGTGATCGACGGCCGCGACACCCTCGCCGACATCGTGCCCCTCGTCGCGGCCCTTGCCGCCGTCTTCGCCGCCCGCGTTGCCGTCGCCTATGCCATCGAAGCCTTCGGGCACCGGGCCGCGCTTCGCACCATCCGAGACCTTCGCGCCAAAATCCTCCGCCACGCCGGCGATGCCGGGGACCGCTGGCTCTCCCAAGGCAATGCCGCCTCGACCGTCACCCTCGTCACCGAAGCCCTCGACAGCCTCGAACCCTATTTCGTCAAGTACCTTCCCCAGCTCTTCCTCGTCTCGACGGTCACCCCCCTCGCCCTTGCCGTCATCTTCTTCACCGACTGGCTCTCCGCAATCGCCATCGTCATCTGCCTCCCGCTCATCCCGGTCTTCATGATTCTTGTCGGGAAACAGACCGCCGAATACTCCGCGAAGCGCATCGCCTCGATGCAGAACCTCGGCGAGCAGCTCCTTGACCTCCTCGCCGGCCTTGCCACCCTCAAGGGCCTCGGCCGCGAGCAGGGTCCGCGCACACGGGTTTCCCTGCTTGGCGACGATTTCGCCGCAAAGACCATGCAGACCCTTCGCGTGGCCTTCCTGTCCGGCGCGGTGCTCGAATTCCTCGCCACCCTCTCCACCGCTCTCGTCGCGGTCGAAGTCGGGCTGCGCATGGTCGCCGGGCATCTCGGCCTCTTCGAAGGCCTCCTCATCATCATGCTGACCCCGGAAGCCTTCAGGCCGCTGCGCGAGGTCGGCTCCCAGTTCCACGCTTCTTCCGACGGCGTCGCCGCAGCCGAACAGGCATTCGCGATCCTCGACGTGCCCATCCCGGCCGCCTCCGGCACCGCTGCCGCCCCCAGCCTTGCCCTCTGCCCGATCGTCCTCGAAGACGTGTGCGTCGAGGCACCCGGACGCGCCACCATCGCCCCGGCGCACCTCGACGCCACCATCGCCCCCGGAAAGGTCACGGTCCTTCGCGGGAAAACCGGCGCCGGCAAGACAACCACGGTCAGCGTCCTGCTCAAGCTCCTCGAACCAAGCTCCGGACAGGTCCTCGTCGGCGGCGCTCGGCTCGCCGACATCGACCGCGAATCCCTGTGGAAACAGGTGACATGGGTTCCCCAGCGCCCGACAATCGTCCCCGGGACCGTGCTCGAGAACATCGGCGTCGCCCGAGGACCGCAGCTCGAACGTGCCGCCGCGCTCACCGGGTTCGATGCCGTTGTCGCCGCCCTCCCCCACGGCTGGGATACGCGAATCGGACAGGGGGGAACAGGCCTGTCCGTCGGACAGCGCCAAAGGCTCGCGCTCACGCGGGCCGTTGCCGATCCGAAGCCCCTCATCATGCTCGACGAACCCTCCGCCCACCTCGACGCCATGAGCGAGCAGGCGGTGTCCGCAACGGTCAGGGAGCTTCGCGCCACCGGGCACACCGTCGTCATCGTCGCCCACCGCACCGCAATCCTCCGCGTCGCCGACACGATTGTCGACGTCAGGGCCGAGGCCGGAGACACCCTTCCTGCCGCCGCCCGAGAAACGGCTCGCGATGCCGGCGCCGAACGGAGCGAAGCATGAACGTCTTTCCCGCCTCCGAGCGGCGCGCCGTCCGGCGGGCCTTCTCCCTCCTGAAGATCTCGCGAAGCCAGTTCGCCTGGGCCGTCGTCTCCGGTTCCCTCGCAATCGGCGCGGCCGTCGGGCTTGCCGCAGTCTCCGCCTGGCTCATCGCCCGAGCCTCCCAGATGCCGCTTGTCATGGACCTGTTCATAGCGACCGTCTCGGTCCGGTTCTTCGGCATTTCGAAGGCGGTCTTCCGCTACGTCACGAACCTCGCCTCCCATCGCGTCGCCTTGTACGGAATGTCGTCGCTGCGCTCGCGCGTCTACGCGATTCTCGCGGACTCTCCCGCAGATGTCGTCACCTCCATCTCGCGCGGAGACCTTCTGGCACGCACCGGCCGCGATGTCGACGCCGTCGGCGATCTCGTCGTCCGCTCCTTGCAGCCCGCGGGCGTCGCCGCAATCGTGTCCGTCGTTTCCGTCACGATCGTCGCCGCCTTCTCCGCCGCGACGGGCCTCGTTCTTGGCGGCTGCCTCCTCGTCTCCGGCGTGCTGGGCCCCTATGTCGCGATGCGCGGCGCACGCGCCGCCGAACAGGCCCAGGTCGCCGACCGGGCCGCGCTCTCCTCCGACGCCCTCACGATGCTCGATTCGGCCTCCGAGCTGCGCGTCTCCGGCAGGCTCTCCCGCATGGAAGCCGCCATCGGCACGATTGAACGGCAGATCTTCGCCAACCGCGACGCCGCCGCCCGGGCCAACGCCATCGCATCCGCCATCAGCCTTGGCGCGATGGGCATGTCCGTTCTCGCAGCGCTCGTCCTCGGCGCCCGCGAGGTTGCCGCGGGCACGCTCGCCCCCGTCGAAATGGCCGTCGTCGTCCTCACGCCCCTCGCAGCCTTCGAAGCGACGCAGGCAATGGCGCAGGCCGCGATCCAGCTCGTCCGCTCGGCCGCGGCAGCCCGAAGGATTCTCGAACTTCTCGACAAGGCCCAGCGGCGGCACGAAACTCCCGATCGCATCGAACGGCCCGGAGAGGAAGGCCTCGTCGCGGAAAACCTCGTCATCGGCTGGCCCGACGGCCCCGACATTGCCGGCCCCCTCTCCCTCGACCTCAGGCAGGGCCAGACCCTCGCGATTGTCGGTCCGTCAGGAATCGGAAAGTCCACCCTCCTGTTCACGCTTGCGGGCCTCCTGCCTCCGCATTCCGGCTCCGTGCGCCTGAACGGGCGGGAAATTTCGGCCCTCGACCGCGACGAGGTCACGCGCAACCTCGTCATGACCGCAGAAGACGCCCACATCTTCGCCACAACCGTCCTCGAGAACATCCGCGTCGCCCGCGGCGACGTCACCGAAGACGAAGCCCGCGCCCTCCTCGCGCAGGCCGGACTGGGAGACTGGCTCCAGGAGCTTCCCGACGGTGTCCGCACGCTCCTTGGTTCGGACGCGGCCACCATTTCGGGCGGAGAGCGACGCAGGCTTCTCCTCGCCCGCGCCCTCGCCTCAAACGCCCGGTTCCTCCTGCTCGACGAACCCGGCGAACACCTCGACGGCGAAACGGCGGACGCCCTTATCCGTGACCTCCTCAATGCCGGAGAGCCCAACGAAGGCAGGCACCGCGCCATCGTTCTCGTCACCCATCGCCTGACGCCTCTCGACGTTGCCGACCGCGTCGTCGTTCTGTCGCGCGAGGCAGGGGCCACCGTCGTCAAGGCCGCCGGCACCCACGAGGAGCTCCTGGCCACGGTCCCCGAATACCGTTGGTCCATGACCCAGGAAGAGACCGAATGAGCCACAATCCCCATACGCGGAAGACTCCGTTCCAGACAGGCGCCTCGACTATGATTGGTCAGTGAAAGGAAGTCCGATGAAAAACGAAACGCCCCTGCAACCGACCAATACGCAGGAAATTGCACTGCGCCTCGCCTCGTTGCGATCGAAAGACGCCATCGTCAGCCGTTTCATCGAATCGGCGCGCGACATCACCGGAGCCGGATACGGCGCGATCGAGGCGCACTGGGGAACCGGCACGCCGACATTCGCGGAGGCGGGGATTCCCAAGGGCACACTTGCCCGGCTCGCCGCCCGATCCGAGCAGAAAGAGCTCTTCGCAAACGTGCCGGAACGACGCTTCCTCATCGTCAACGATTCGCCGGCGCTTGTCTCGAACATCCAGTGGCCTGCCACGCTTGCGCCCCTCGAATCGTTCCTCGGAATTCCCATCGCCATCGACAGCACCTTTTTCGCGCGTGTCTGCCTCGCCAACAAGCCGGACGGTTTCACCCGGCTTGACGCACGCAGCGTTCTGACTCTCGCGGAGGCGGCAACGCTCGCCGTACGCAACGTGAACTCCCGCAGCTCGCTGTCCCCGACCGAAGCCTCGCCGTCCGCGCCGTCCGACACGGCCATCCCGACACGGAGAGCGAAGGCGGGAAGGGCCGGATTCGCAGCTTCCAGGCAGGCAGAAGCCCCCGCGTCTTCCCTCGCTGCCCAGATTCAGGACACGGCGACGCAGCTGACCGCGATTCGCGACTCGCTCGCCTCCCAGCCGACAGCCTCCCAACCGATCCTCAACAGGATCGACGCCGTCATTGCTTCCCTTTCAATGACCCACAAGAATGCACGAGAGCTCTCCGGGAACGGGACTCCCGGTTCAGCCGCAGGAACCGAATGAAGGAGCATGGATGGATTCCCCCGAGACTTCTCCGCAGACGAGCGCCGACATTTATCGCAAACCTGTCGACCACGCAGACGAATTGATGAATCTTGCGATGGTCATGACGCAGGCGCTCGAACTGACGACGCGCCTCGACCAGCAGTCCGTCTTGCAGGCCCTCGTCGATTCCGCAGTCGCTCTCACCGGGGCACGGTATGCGGCGCTCGGCGTCACCGACTACAAGGGCACGGTGCTCGACTTCGTCTTCGCCGGAATCGACCCCGAAGTCGCCGACGAAATCGGACATCCGCCCGAGGGCCACGGGATCTTCAAGTACATTCCCGACGAGACCTATCTCATCGAGAACGACCTGCGCAGTTTTACCGACCGGCACGAAGTGCCCGCCTCGCTTCCGGAGATGG
>CACYEE010000174.1 GCA_902773415.1 uncultured Actinomyces sp. | reverse complement strand
GCTGCGAAGATGCGCCTCGCCATCACGCCCGCATTCCCCGAGCACCGCCGCCTGCCCCAGAACCTTCGCCGCCACAATCCGCCCCCAGGCGTTCTTCTGGCGAGGAAGGCTCAGGCTCGCTTGGGCCCTCGTTCGCGCGCCCACGCGCCCATGCTCGCTCCACGAATAGGCAGCCCCTTCCGGCACCCCCTTCCAATCGCAGACAATGACGGCGATATCATTCGAGAGCAAGCGATGCAAGACCGCGCCGGACACGCCAACCTTCTGGCCGAGAAGCACAACCGCAACATCCGCAACAGGCACCTCGACAAGATCATGCCCGGGCCGCTCGATCGCAATCGCCCCGCGGCGCGCCCGGACAACCCCCTCCATGCGGGAGCAATCGAGAACTCGCCAACGCGCGGACATGCCTTAGCTCTTCGTCAGTACATGCGAGCTCGGCAAACCGGAATCGGAACCCCAACGCTCCCGGCCAAGCGCGCTGCGTCGGACAACCCTCATTCCCGCCTTGCCCGCTACGATATTGACAGCCGGAAGCCATCCTTGCCCGTCAACAATCTTGGCAACATCCCCGTCGACTTCATGCGGGAGGTTTCGGAGACCCTCGCCAGCCAAAAACGCCGGCTTCAACCGAAATCTCGACGGACTAAAAAAGCCTGCAATCCTCCAATGCGACACGGACAATGGCCACTGCCCGCCAAACTCCGCCTTCAAAGCGCCAATCTGCCCCTTATCGAAAACAGGATCGGACAAGTCAAGCACAAGCTCGTCACCCACCACGACCCAGCCAAGATACACTGCCCGCCCCTCGGCAAGCGCCCTCTTAAGTTTCGGTTCCGCAGTCCTCATGCTAATCGACTGCGGCGCAAGCTCCACCGAAAACAAATCCTCGTCGCAATGCCGCTGAAGATCGCAGGCAAACACTCGAATCATCGCATACGCCGGTTTCTTCCCCTCGATTCGATACAGCCGCGCATGATGAATCGTTCCTCCGATTTCGACCCACCCGCCTCGCACCTTAAGCGCAGCGATATTCTTGCCAAACACGCCAACCGCGTCGCCACCTGAAAACCGGGTACCGTTCACGCGAATCACGCGCCCCGGATTCTCCGGAAGCCCCATCGCAGGATCGAAATCCGGGCAGCGCACGAGAGCGCACCACAATGCCGGAGTCTCCGCCTGATCAATCTCGTCAAGAGTCCAGGAAGCGCCAACGGCCTTCTTCTTCATCGGACGAACCTTATCGTCATGCGCCTTCGAGTTCCCCAAGCGCAGCCGAAGATTCCGCATCACGGGAATCTCGTCGTTCTCAAGCGCCGCATTGAACAGCTCACGCAGGCGAGCCATCTGGCCAACCCATTCCTCGAAATGCGCACGCTGAGCACCGTCATGGCCCCGGAATTTGCTCCAGTCGTTCAAGTTGCCGCTCACCCGTTCGGAAATCCGCATGTTTTCGCGAATCGCGAGAACATGAGCAATACCCGGCCGCATGAGAGCAATCGTCGCCGCATCCATCGCATGATGGCGACGGTCCAGACGAGTCTTCCCGTTGCCGCCAATCAGCCGCACCTTGCCTTCAAAACCGGAAACCTTGCGTGCAGCCGCCGTCAAAGATCCGCGGAAAACCTGCACCTCCGCTTCTGGATACGCCGCCGCAATTCGCGCACGCGCCTCGTTCGCCATCCAGGCCACCGACTCGATGGAACGATTGTCGACTTCCTCGTCAGCGGACGCCTTGCGAAGCCGCCCAAAAACGGCGCGCCGATAGTTCTTCCACTCCTTCGCGCTCATGCCGTCGTCCTTGAGCCACGAATCGATCCGCTCGCGAGCCCCCTCAAGGCTCACATTCGCCCGCGTCGTTCCCGCCGCCCACACGGCGAACGGAATCTTTCCCTTCGACTGGTTGCAGTCGCGGCAAACGGCGACGAGATTGTCGCGCGTATTCGTCGACCCTCGCCCCTTACGCGGAACAATATGATCCATCTCGCACGTCGTGAAACCAATCTCTCCGCCGCAGTACAAGCACTGGCAGTTTTGCCGCCTCACCGCCGCAAAACGTTCACGATCCGCCCGTGACGGCCCTTCAATCTCCAAACGCTCGCGAATCTCGTCCACCATCTTCTCGTTGCGGGCATTCCTCCGCTTCAACGCAGCCTCGTACTCGCGCGCAATCTTCACCGAGCCGAAACCATCGCGCACATGCTCGATGTTGATGGCGACCGGCTTTCCGAACTCGCGCTCCGCCGCTTTCAGATAACGCGCGATGATCTTCAGCACCCGGTCAACAGCCGGATTGCCGACAGGCATCCCCACAGGATCGGCCGGAGGCCGCCAATCATTCCCAACCTCAAACACGGCTTTGCGCGCCTCGAAGAAATCAACCGAATGGTCGAGCATGTACGCGGTCAGCTTCGACAACGAATCCACCGAATACGCGGCACGCCCCTTCGGCAAGGACCGGGCAACCTTGTCGAGCTCCCCCAAATCGTCCTCGCTCGCTTCAGCAAGAAAGGCTCCAGCCTCCTCGGCCCCCGGAGCCTCCTCGTCCATCTCGTCCGCATTGGAAACGAAAGCGAGCATGGCCTCGCGGGCGTCGTCGCCAGCAGCCTTCCACCACGCCTTGAAGGCCTTCGACTTCGACGCAAGAATCCGCTCGTTCGTCGTATTCGTCGGCGGATTCGCCGACGGCCGCTCGCCATCGGCAGACAGCGACGCCGTTCCAAGCAAATCCTCGCGCTCGATGCCTAGGACATCCTCGGCAACGTCGTACCACGTGACACGCTCCTTGCCGTCGCTCGCCATCAGATACCCGATAACGCCCCGCTTTTCCTCGGCAGAAAGAACCCTCCCCCCTCCGGCATCGCGAATCCGAAGATTCGCGACAACCGACACGATCTTGAACTGCTGAAAGGCGAGAGACCAACGCCCCGCACGCCGGAACCGCTCCTGCCCCGGCAAGGCGTCGAAACCGGCCCGCTCCCCCGCCTTGCCCTTCGGACTATCGGCCCTGAACACCGCCCCGATCAGCTTCGCGACCACTTCATCCGAAAGCCCCTGCATTGCGCCGATTGCGCGAAGCTCGTTCGCGTTGTCGCTCTGATGAAGCTTCTGCAACGGCACCACAAGCACGTCGGGGCTCTTCGACTCGACACCGCGAAACCGGACCTTCGTCGCCCCCAACGGATCGTCCAAACCGAGAGCACACACCACCTGGGCAGGAGTCAGGCCCTCCTCAAGCGGCTCCCCGGTACCGCGCTCAAGCACCTTCGCGCGGAAGTCGGCAAGAAACTCCGATTCCGGAGCGGGACGAAGAAGCGACTCCGGTCGCTCCCACGGGCTTCGCCACCCACGATGGCGCGCCATATGCCGAACCGCAATCGCAAGGGCCTCCTTCTGCTCCTCGCCCTCCAGCCGTTCCTCGACAAGCTGTTTGCGAGTCAGCCACGGCTCGTAGGGATTCTCGAAATCCTCAAGGCTCGGCAACGGCCACCCGAGACTTTCGATGAGGGAATCCAAGGCCCCAAGCCGCTTCTTCCTATTGCGCACAAGCCTCCGCGCCCGCCGCGCCCGCCCCGACACCGCACGCCTCGTAATCCCGGTCTTTTGGGCAGAAGGATCGACCCCGGCATCATGGACGTAGACCACCGAATTGAGGATTCGCTTCGGGGCCCGCCGCTCGTCGACTTCGATGCATGCAAACCCTACAGAATAAAGGCCCACGTCGATGCCGATGCGATGCTTTCCATTGCTCTTGAGGTTGACATGTTGTTTCATCTCAATTCCTTTCATTAAAGTAGTTTGCGCTCTATTTTAACAATCCACCGAAACAAATACAGGTGGAAAATCCTATCCGCACCAGTTTCCCTGGAAATCCAACCGGAAATCGACGGCGAGGATTGCCCCAACCACGCGCGTCGACCGTTTAAACCAGCCCTTCACATTCCCACTATGCGAACCATCGTACATGGGACAGCCATTTTCGCGAACAACATTTGGCGCGACGGCACGTCGCCATGCACCCAAACCCGCACGCCCTCCACCCCTCGACATAAACGCTACCAAGAAAAACAAAACCCTCCACGCTTGCGGCGGAGCGCGCGACACTCACAACGCCGACACGGCACGACGGACCACACCACCCCCGCTTTCGGCTTCGCCCCCAGACCAGAAAACAACGAAAATTCTTTTCAGCCACCAG
>CACYEE010000173.1 GCA_902773415.1 uncultured Actinomyces sp. | reverse complement strand
GGGCTTTCCCCGCCCGGATCCCGCCCGCCCCGAAACCCGATCTGCGGCCAGGCAGGGAGGCCAGGCACGGCACCCGCCTTGCCCAGAACCGTACCGCCTCCCGGTTGGCCGGTCTTGGTACGCTGGCCGGCCACGGCAGCGTTCTTCAATCCGGCGGCCTCGGACCGGCCTCGCCCGTCTTTGCCTCCCCTTCCCCCACCCTTCGCCGACCCCGGTAACGCACGCGCCCTGTGGCGTCTCGGGCACCGCATCGGCCTTCTCGCCAAGCATTCCCTTGGCGAAGGCACGGCAAAGATCGCGGAGTACGGCACTGCGAGTTCGAGGCATTCAAGAAGGCCCTCGGCCCGTTCGGACGAGCATTGCCGGGCCAGGGCAGCCACGACGCTTCGGCGCTGGCATTGGCCGGGCAAGGCATCCAGGCACGGCACCCGCCCTGCCCGGGACCGTACCGCCGGCCCGGCCCTTTGAAGGCCCCGATCCTTCATTGCCAGACCACTCCACTGCCAAGAACTCCCGGTTTTCGACACCGTCAACGAGAAGCATCTTCTTCGCGCCCTCATAGGGTAGCTCCATCTCCGCATCCGGCATCATCGCCTGCGCTGACTTCGTGGGCTTCACCAGAAACCTGTCGTCGTAAATTCCTCCGACGACCTTGCCCCGGCAGTAGATGATGTATTCGCCCATCATGGCGCGGTAGGACACGTCATCCAAGTCGGAAAGCTGCTCCAATATGCAACCCAGATATTCCTTGCTCGATGCCATGTTTATCTCCAGTAAGCATAATCAAGGCTGTCAATGAATGGCGGAACATCTATTTCCTTTCCGACTGTGTCAACAGCCCTGTAGAAAGAAGGCTGAGACATCTCGCCTTCCGTGTCAATTTCCACCAAATAATTCACTTCGCGATCATCTGCCAGCGTGAACAGCCTTACCTCTTCAAGTTTTTGTCCCTCCTGAACTAAATAGCCGAGGCATTCACCAGCATCGGCACTTCCAAGGGAACCCTTCAAGGTGCCGAACGGAATGTATTTGCGACCCTCGTAATCAATTGCCGAATACTCGTCTGCCTCGTTAGAAGGGTTTGCGAATGTCGAAGTGTTAAACTCAATCGGATTGTCCGGAAGGCCGTAATCTATTTTGCTTCCGCATCCGGTTACGGCTACTATCATCAACATCAAAACTATTATCATCAGCGTTTTTTGAATCAATTGCAGTCTTCCTGTTATGAAAACACATACCCGACCTTGTTCACGCCGATAACGCCTCGGCGCAAAACGGTGATGTCGATTGTCTCGTAGTCCACTTTATATTTCCGACGCGCCGATGGCGATTCTCGGGATTTCCGCGATCTCGACTCTGGTGCGTGGCATCTCTATCGTCTCGACTCCCATCTCATGGAGAACATCTTCTGGAAGTTCGTAATTCTTCTCTACGAAACCAAAGCAAGTGAACCCTGTATCTGCGCAGAACGATATAAGCTTTTTCTTGCCGATGTCGTAGACAACGCAGAACGATGCCCTGACAAGGCTACCAAGGAGGAAACCGGTTACTGAAAGCCGACACCCAAGTGCCTGGCCGATGATTCCTCCGATACGGGCACCGACGAGATATCCGCCGGACAAGACGACCATATCCGCAAAAACCGCCCCCATCTGCTGGGCGGACATTTTACCGGCAGCGACAAAATGCTGTTCTTTGCAGTCTGCAACACCAGCGCCACCACGGTGCCGGGAAGAATGCGTAGCGTCCGCACATGTTCCGATTCTAGCCGGGTAAGGCCGGGTGCATCTCGGAGCTGTCCGTGATGCGCATTCGCGCAGGGTGCCGGACTGGACGATGGCCAGCCGGACTGGGGCGTGCCGGGACAATGCAATGGCCGAAACGTTCCGGGCCACGCTCAAGGCCGAACACTTCCACCGGCACGCCCACGCCACACGCACACAGGCGTACGAGCGTGTGGACGAATGGACCGACATGTCCTGCAACCCCCAACGCATCCACACCGCCCCCGACGACCTCAACCCCGCAGAACACGAACCGGCCCACGCCACCCGCACACGACAAACCGCATAACGACCCGCCAACAAACACAACAGGACCCCAGTGGCGCAAAATGACGTTTTGGCGAGGTTGCGCAGGCGCACCCGCGAAAGCGTATCAAAGGGGCCAGACCCCTTTGATACAAGGAAGCGTTCTCGCAAGTCTCGGAAAGGCGACAGACTGGTGTCGCATTGGAGACAGCGACAAGAAGCAAGCCCGCGCAGACTTGATCGCGCGAGACCGGAGCGAGGAAGCCGTGGTCGGCAGGCTGCGCCTGCCTGCGGCAGCTTTCTCGGCTTCGGGCACGAATGCCCGCATTCATGCCCGAAGCCTGCGTCGCTGCAAGAGGGAGCGACGCGACCGAACACGGCCTCCGAGGCGACACCCGGCCCGAAGAATCAGGCCAGTTCGCAGACAACCGCCTTGGGCCGGCGGAGCCACAACGAAGGGAAGCCCCCTGCGAGGAATCACTCGCGATCGTCCTTGCCGAAGGCTTCCGCATGCCTTGCGCCACACGGCCCTCGAAAGTTGAAAGTTGCGCAGGCGCACCCGCGAAAGCGTATCAAAGGGGTCAGACCCCTTTGATACGCCAAGGGGACAGGCCAGTGTCGAAGCACACGCTACCGGCAGCGTTCGAGAATCAGCTCGCGAACGCGCCTGGCATCCGCCTTCCCGCGCGTCGCCTTCATCACCGGGCCGATCAGGGCGCCCACGGCAGCCATCTTCCCGCCGCGAATCTTCTCCACAACGTCGGGATTGGCCGCCATCGCCTCTTCGACGGCCGCAACCAGCGCCCCGTCGTCGGACACGATCTCGAGGCCGCGCGCCGCGGCCACCTCGCTCGGCGTGCCCTCGCCTGCCAGAACGCCCTCCAGAGCCTGCCTGGCGAGTTTGTCGTTGAGCTTGCCGGCCTGAACGAGGCCGTCCAGCTCCGCAACATCCGCAGGCGTCACGGGAGCGTCCTCGAGTTCGATCTCGGCTTCCTTGGCGTAGCGGGCGATCTCCCCCATCCACCATTTGCGCGCGCCGGCAGGAGCAGCACCGGCGGCAACCGAAGCCTCCACGAGGTCCACGGCCCCGGCGTTGACCAGATCGCGCAGCTCCTCGTCGGACAGCTTCCACTCCTTCTTGACGCGGGCGCGCTTGGCGGCCGGCAGCTCGGGCAGCGTGGCCCGCAGCTCCTCCACGTATTCGCGGCTGGGCGCCACCGGTACCAGGTCCGGCTCCGGGAAGTAGCGGTAGTCGTCCGAATCGGACTTGACGCGACCCGAGGACGTCGTGCCGTCGGCCGCATGGTAGTGGCGGGTCTCCTGCAAAATCGTGCCGCTGTCGGCCAGGATTGCGGCCTGGCGGCAGATTTCGTAGCGGATCGCGTTGGCGATGCCGGTGAAGGAGTTGACGTTCTTCGTCTCGGTGCGAGTGCCGAAGGGAGCGTCGGGGCTTTCGCGCAGGGACACGTTGATGTCCGCGCGCACGTTGCCGCGCTCCATGCGGGCCTCGGACACGCCCAGGGCACGGAAGATGTCGCGCAGGTTGCGCACGTAGGCCGCGCCGATTTCCGGTGCGCGCGAGCCGACGCCGGTGGCCGGGTGGGACACGATCTCCACCAGCGGCACGCCGGCGCGGTTGTAGTCCACCAGGGAGTACTTCGCGTTCTGGATTCGGCCGTCGTCGCCGCCAATGTGCGTGTTCTTGCCGGCGTCCTCTTCCATGTGGGCGCGCTCGATCGGGAAACGGTAGGTGGAGCCGTCCTCGAGCGGGATGTCGAGGTAGCCCTCGAAGGCGATCGGCTCGTCCGACTGCGAGATCTGGTAGGCCTTGCACAGGTCCGGGTAGAAGTAGTTCTTGCGTGCGAAGCGGCATGTTTCGGCAATCGAGCAGTTGAGCGCGAGGCCGATTTTGATTGCGTATTCGACAGCGGTTTCGTTGACGACGGGAAGCGAGCCGGGCAGGCCGACGGAAACAGGCGTCACGTAGGTGTTCGGTTCGCCTCCAAAGGCGTTGGGGGCGCCGTCGAACATCTTGGAATCCGTGCCGAGTTCCACGTGCACTTCGAGGCCGATGACCGGATCGAAACGCCTGCACGCTTCCTTGAAGTCCATGAGCTTGTCAGCCATCACTCGCTCTCCTTCCAATCGGCGGCCGGGCAGCGCGAGGCGAGCGGTTCACCGAGTCCCGCTTCGAGCGCTCCGGCCACTTCGTACATGGCCTGGTCGGCGCGCGCGGGCGCCAGTATCTGGAATCCGACGGGCATGCCGTCTTCGGCGGCTACGCCCACCGGGATCGAGATGCCGGGGATGCCGGCGAGATTCGCCGGAATCGTGGCGACGTCGTTCAAGTACATCTCCATCGGATTGTCCGTCTTTTCCCCGAACTTGAAGGCCGTGGTGGGGGCCGTCGGCGAAACGAGAACGTCGGCCTTCGCGAAGGCCTGCGCGAAATCCTCCTGAACGAGGGTGCGTACCTTCTGCGCGTTGCCGTAGTAGGCGTCGTAGTAGCCGGCCGAGAGCACGTGCGTGCCGAGGATGATGCGACGTTTGACCTCGTCGCCGAAGCCGGCCTCGCGGGTTGCGGCCATGACGGTTTCGGCCGTCACGGGACCTTCCTTCGGTTCGACGCGGATGCCGTAGCGCATTCCGTCGAAGCGGGCCAGGTTCGAGGATACCTCGGCCGGCATGATGAGATAGTAGGCGCCGAGCGCGTAGTCCATCGAAGGGCAGGAGACGCGCACGATTTCCGCGCCGAGCTTTTCGAGGGCGTCCAGGGCCTTGTCGAACTGGGCGACGACGCCGGCTTGGAAGCCTTCGCCTCCGGCGATTTCTTCGATGACGCCGATTCTCTTTCCGGCCAGCGGCTTTGCGGCTGCGTCGGAGACGGATGCGACGGCCCGGGCCAGCGCCGGCACGGGTTCGTCGAGCGAGGTCGAATCGAAACGGTCATGGCCGCCGATGAGTTCCTGGAGCGCGGCGGCGTCGGCGACGGTGCGGGCGACGGGGCCGATCTGGTCGAGGGAGGACGCCATCGCGACGAGGCCGTAACGCGAAACGGTACCATAGGTCGGCTTCGCGCCGACGGTGCCCGTGACCGATGCAGGCTGGCGAATCGAGCCGCCCGTATCCGAGCCGAGGGCGAGCGGAGCCATGAAGGCGCCGACGGCCGCGGCCGAGCCGCCGCCCGAGCCGCCGGGAATCCTCTCGAGATCCCACGGATTGCGGGTGGTCTGGTAGGCCGAATGCTCGGTGGAGGAGCCCATGGCGAACTCGTCCATGTTCGTCTTGCCGAGAATCGGCAGGCCGGCTTCCTTGATCTTCGTAATGACCGTGGCGTCATACGGCGGCAGCCAGCCTTCGAGGATCTTCGAGGCGCAGGTGGTCGGCTTTCCGCGCACGACGATATTGTCCTTGATCGCAATCGGCACGCCGGCCAGGCGGTGCAGCTTCTCGCCCGCGGCACGCCTGGCGTCGACCTCGCGCGCGGTCTCGAGCGCGCCCTCGGCGTCGACGAAGAGGAAGGCACGAACCTTTCCGTCGACCTTCTCGATGCGTTCGAGGCAGGCCTCGGTCAGCTCGACAGAGGTGACCTCGCCGGCCGCGAGCATGTCCGCAAGTTCAAGCGCGGACTTCGCAAGCAGTTCGTTCATGTCACTCCTCTCCCAGAATCTGCGGAACGAGGAACTTTCCGTCCTCTTCGGCCGGAGCGGCGGCCAGAAGCTCGTCGCGGTCCAGACCCTCGACGACCTCGTCCTTGCGAAGAACGTTCGCAAGGGGAATCGGGTGGCTCGTTGCCGGGATGTCCGGGCCGGCAACCTCGGAGACTTTCGCGACGGCGGAGGCGATGACGTCGAGCTCGCCGGCCAGGCGCTCGATCTCCTCATCCGTCAGGGCAATGCGTGCGAGCGCCGCCACGCGGGCGACCTCGTCGGTTGAAAATGACGACATGTCCCCGATTCTACGTGTTTTCGCTCCCACCGCGAATTGCCGGCCCTCCATGTGGCGCGCGCCACCCGACGTGCCGAATCGCGTCGCGCGCCACCGCGCGAACTCGCGCAGCGCAACAGCTCGCCAACTCCCCTCGCGCAACGGCGTGGCGGACACGGCAGCTGCGCGCATGTCCGAAACCCGCGCAACCAGAACACCCACGCAACCGAAACCCAAGCGCACGCGCCGCACGGCATGGCGCAACCGGCACGCCCAGCCAGCGTCGCCCCGCGACAGAAAGGAAAAACACGCCAACCGTCCCAATCCCGCACGCTCACGATGGGCTAGACTCGCTAACGCAGGCAGAAAACGAAAGGGAATGCCATGACGCCGCGCAAGCCGACCGCACACGACTTCTGGACACTCGCGAAATACTCGGCTGCCGGTCTCGTCGCCGCCCAGGCCACCGCCGTCTCCGCCGTCGTCGCCATCGACAACGAACGAAAGCGGCGCAGGCCCCAAAGCGGGCGCTTTCCGCACCTGCCGCCCCTCTACGTCGACGTCGCAGACGACGCCATGCGCCTGTACACCTACGGCCAGGACCTCTACGACGACATGCTCGACGACATCGCCGCCGCCCGCGAGCGCATCTTCTTCGAATGGTTCATCGTCAAGAACGACGCCACCGGCAACCGTTTCCGCTCCGCTCTTATCGAAGCAGGGCAGCGCGGAGTGAAAGTCCATCTCATCTTCGACACGTGGGGAAACGCCAACCAGGACCCGCGATTCCGCCACTTCCGCAAGGCCGAAAACGTCTGGGCCACCCAATTCCCCTTCGTACGCCCCGGAGTGCTCACCCGCCGCGCCCGCGACAGGGGCCGCGACCACCGCAAGATCCTCGCCATCGACGGACGCATCGGCTACGTAGGCGGCTACAACATCGGCGACCTGTACGCCGAACACTGGCGCGACACCCACGTGCGCATCGACGGCCCCGCCACATGGAGCCTCGAGCAGGCCTTCGTCACGATGTGGAACTCCTACCGGCGCGGAAAGGCGCCCGAACTCGACATCTCCGGTTCCCAGGACTGGAACGCCCGCGTTCGCACCGTCACCAACACGCCTTCCCAAGACGTCTACCCCATCCGCTCCACCTACCTCGACGCCCTCTCGCGCGCCACCGAACGCGCCTGGATCACGATGGCCTACTTCATTCCCGACGACGCGATGGTCTCGGCCCTCATCGCCGCCGCCGGGCGGGGAGCGGACGTGCGCGTCCTCGTGCCCGAATACTCGAACCACATCTACGTGGACTGGGTTTCGCGTCCCCACTACCACACGCTCCTGTCCGCAGGCGTGCGCCTCTACCTGTACGAGGAAGCGATGGTCCACGCCAAGACGATGACCATCGACGGGAAGTGGGCCACCGTCGGAACCGCGAACATCGACCGGCTTTCCATGCGCGGAAACTTCGAGATCAACCTCGAGGTGTTCGACGACGAATTCGCTCTCGCAATGGAACAGATCTACCGCGTCGACCTCGAGAACTGCCACGAACTCACGCTCGAGGACTGGGACAAGCGCTCGGCCACCGCGAAATTCACCGAAGAGCTGCTGCGCCCCCTCGCTCCGCTGCTCTGACACGGCATCCGGGCCAGGCCCGGCCGCCCGGAAGCCGGGACAGCCGGGCGCAAAGCCGGTTCAGGCCGGAAGCTCGCCGGTGCGCAAAAGCTCGTTGAACTGGCCGACGTCGAGCATCGGAATGCCCAGGGCTTCGGCCTTCGCGGCCTTCGAGCCGGCTTTTTCGCCGACGACCACGGCGGTCGTCCGTTTCGACACCGAACCGGCCGCCTTGCCGCCGTGAGACACGATCGCTTCCTTGACCGAATCGCGCGTGTAGCCCTCAAGCGAACCCGTGGCGACGATGGTCATGCCGGCCAGGGTCTGGGCAACCCCGCCGCCAGGCCCGGGCGCGGCGTCGGCGAAGGAGACCCCTGACGCCTCCCAGCTCTCGACGATGTCCGTGTGCCAGGGCACCGCGAACCAGTCCAGGAACGACTTCGCGATGATTTCGCCCACGCCCTCGATTTGCGAAAGCTCCTCAAGGCTCGCCGCGCGCGCATCGGCAAGCCGCGGATAGGCTGCGGCAATCGAACGCGCCGCAGTCGGGCCGACGTGGCGAATCGACAGGGCGACGATCTTGCGCCACAGCTCCTTGCCCTTCGCCGCCTCGAGCTCGGCAAGAACCGTCTGGAGCGTCTTGCCCGGCTGGGAGGGAACGACCTTGTTCTCCTTCGTCTTGTAGACCTTCCAGTCCGGCATCGACCACGCGGCTCGCGCATGGCGCCAATCGCCCGTGAGCCGCCCGCCTTCACGCACCTCCTGCCAGGTTCGCACCTCGCGCGCCGCCTCGGCCGTCAAGGCAAACAATCTCGCCTCGGTGTCGAGAACAGGCCTTTGCGGCTCGGGAATGCCAAGCTCGGCCTGCAATTCGAGCGGGAGGACATGCTCGGAATCGACGATGGCGCCATCCTCGTCGACCGCGCCCGCCTCGGCCAGGCGCTCGCGCGAAGCGGAGACGGCGACCCAGCGGGGCTCCTCCCCCTTTTCCCCCGGATAGTCGGGATTCTCGAACCACAGCCGGTGGCCCGTGGCGAGCGCCATAAGCGCTTCGCGCCGGCTGTGCTCGGGATCGGTCAGCCACAAGGCGGTCTCCTCGCCAAGAGCCTCGACGTCGAGCGCCCCGCGCGAACCGATGTGGGCGACGCGGGCCGCGAGCTGGGCCGGACACGAGCGCGTGTTCTGGCAGCGCAGGTCGACGTCGCCCTCCTTCGAGGCCCGCACCTCGCCCCCGCAGCTCGGGCAGCGCTTCGGCATCGTCCATGCATGCTCGGAGCCGTCGCGCGCGGCGCGCACCGGGCCGAGGACTTCGGGAATGACGTCGCCCGCCTTTCGGATCACGACGATATCCCCGACGAGCACGCCCTTGTGCTCGACCTCCTCCGGGTTGTGGAGCGTGGCGCGCGAGACGACCGAACCTTGCACCTCCACCGGTTCCATGACAGCGAACGGCGTGACCCGGCCCGTGCGCCCCACCTGCACCTGGATGTCGAGAAGGCGCGTTTCGACTTCCTCCGGCGGATACTTGTAGGCGACGGCCCAGCGCGGCACCCGGCTCGTTGCGCCGAGGGCTGTCTGGCGGGCGCGGTCGGCAACCTTGAACACCGCACCGTCGATGCCATGAACCAGCTCATGGCGGCGCGCGGCGATATCGGCAATGAAATCGGCGATGTCGCCCCACCCCGACAGCAGCTTCGTGTACGGGGAAACCGGAATCCCCCACTCGGCAAAGCATTCGTAGACGGCCTCCTGGGTTTCGAGGCGCTTGGCGGTGGCGCGCGGGACGCCCGACAGCGCGCCGATTCCGTGGGCGATGAACGACAACGGGCGATTCGCGGCGACGGCAGGATCCTTCTGGCGAAGCGAACCGGCAGCCGCGTTGCGCGGATTGGCGAAAACCCTTTCGAGGCCCGCAGGCTTCCTGCCCTCGGCCCGCCGCTTTTCGTTCTCCGCCTCGACCTCGCGGTTGCGGGCCTCGATCTTCGCGTTCATCTCCTCGAAATCCCTCGTGGCGATAAAGACCTCGCCGCGAACCTCCAGCACTTCCGGCCAGCCCTCGCTCTCGAGAACCTTCGGGATTGCCGCAATCGTCAGGACATTCGCCGTGACATCCTCGCCAACGCGCCCGTCGCCCCGCGTCGCCGCAACGACAAGCCGCCCGCCGACATACCGGAGATTCAGGGCGAGGCCGTCGATCTTCGCCTCCGCGGCAACCTCGGGAGAGCCAAGGCCTTCATGCCAGGAGCGCAGGTCCTCCAGCGAAAACACGTCCTGAAGGGAGAAGAGGCGTTCGAGGTGGACGACGGGCGCGAAGCCGGTTTCGGATGCCGACGCGCCGACGGCGCGGCTCGGCGAGCTTGGAACGTCCAGCTCCGGGAAGGCCGCCTCAAGCGCGCGAAGCTCGTGGACGAGGCGGTCGTAGCGGGCATCCGTCATCGTCGGCTCGTCGCCGCTGTGGTAGGCCAGCTGCGCTTGGCGCAGCGCGGGCGCCAGCTCGTTCCAGCGGGCGGCCGCTTCGGAGCGGGAGGCCGACGCGGACTCGGCGCGAGAGGCCGGGGGCGTGCCGGTACCGGCAGGATCGGCGGCGGAAACGGCGGGTTCTGGCATGTCAAAGCTCATCTGTGTCACCCCTTTATCTTGGCACATGCCGAACGCCCGCCTGCCACGACTCGGAACAAGCGGAAGATCCGTGCGAGCTTGCCCGTGCGAGACCGGAGCGAGGAAGCTGCGAGCGGGGGCGTATCAGTGGCGTCAGACACCACTGATACGCCCCGCCCCGCGTTGCGCGCCTTTGCCAGGCTGCCGAACGCCCGCCTGACCGACCCGCCCGGCACCGAGGCCCCAAAGCCCCGAAGACACAAGACTCTACGCAGAACGCCTCATGTGAGACTTGCCAAATACGCTGGTCGCATATCACGTTTATTTCGGTTTACCGGGCACGCCAAACTTGGCAACCTTGATACCGTTCTCAAACCGGAACATGGACCTCAAGTAGGAGTAACTCATGGATTGGCGTTCCAAGGCAGCGTGCCTGACCGAAGATCCGGAGCTGTTCTTCCCCATCGGAAGCTCAGGCCCCGCGGTTGCGCAGACGCTCAAGGCCAAGAGCGTGTGCGGGAAATGCGAGGTCTGCGAGACCTGCCTCAAGTGGGCACTGGAAACCGGCCAGGACGCCGGCGTCTGGGGCGGAACGTCCGAAGACGAGCGCCGCGCAATGCGCCGACGCAACCAGCAGGCCCGCCGCGCAAGCCTTCAGCACTGAGGGAACCGGCAGACAAGCGACCTCGCCTGAACGCCCCGGCACATGCCGAGGGCGTTTTCCTTTGCCCGCCCCGAACAAGCCGCCCCGGCCCACAATCCGCGTTTGCGCTCGGTTTCCGCCAGGCTTTTGCCAGCGACGACGCCGGCTGCCACGCCCCGGCGTCGCCCCCGCACACCCCGGAGGCCCCAACCGGCCTCACGCGCACGACCGTTTGCGCGCGCCCGGCGTCGCACTGCCCACGAAACCGCCCCTACGAACGGGAAGACTCCTCGACCCGCATCTCAAGACGAACCTTCGTGCCGCCGCCCTCGCGCGCGCTCCACGCAAT
>CACYEE010000172.1 GCA_902773415.1 uncultured Actinomyces sp. | reverse complement strand
GCCCGCTACGAGGGCTACATGCGCGAAGTCGCCTGCTCCACGTGCAAGGGCGCGCGCCTGAAGCCCGAGGTGCTGGCCGTGCGCGTCGGCGAGCTCAACATTTTCGAGTTGACCTCCCTGTCCATCGACAAGGCCCGCGACTACCTCGCTGGCATCGAACTCGATTCGCGCCAGGCGGCCGTCGCCCGGCAGGTCCTGAAGGAAATCCTTATCCGCCTCGACTTCCTGTGCGACGTGGGCCTCAACTACCTCACGATGGCCCGCGGCGCCGCCTCGCTCTCGGGCGGCGAAGCCCAGCGCATCCGCCTCGCCACCCAGATCGGTTCGGGTCTCGTCGGCGTCCTCTACGTGCTCGACGAACCCTCGATCGGCCTGCATCAGCGCGACAACGAAAAGCTCATCGCCACCCTCGTCAAGCTGCGCGACCTTGGCAACACGCTCGTCGTCGTCGAGCACGACGAGGATACGATTCGCGAAGCCGACTACGTGGTGGACATCGGCCCCGGGGCCGGAGAACTCGGCGGGCATATCGTTTACGCCGGGCCTGTCGCCGGCCTTGAAGCCGCCGAAGAATCCCTCACTGGACAGTATCTCGCCGGCACGCGCGAAATCGCCGTTCCCGCCGAGCGTCGCCCCGTCGACAGGCAGCGGATGGTCACCGTTTCGGGCGCGAAGGAGAACAACCTCAAGAACGTCACCGTCTCCTTCCCGCTCGGCTGCCTCGTGGCCGTTACGGGCGTGTCCGGCTCGGGCAAGTCCTCTCTCGTCAACCAGACGCTCCAGCAGGTGCTCTCGGCCGAGCTTAATCGCGCCCACACCGTGCCCGGGCGGCATCGGAAGGTTACGGGCCTGGAGCATCTGGACAAGTGCGTGCATGTGGACCAGAGTCCCATCGGTCGCACGCCCCGCTCCAATCCCGCCACCTACACCGGCGTGTGGGACAAGATTCGCCAGCTCTTCGCCTCCACGGAAGAGGCGAAGGTGCGCGGTTACGGCCCTGGCCGTTTCTCCTTCAACGTCAAGGGCGGGCGCTGCGAATCGTGCAAGGGCGACGGCACGCTCAAGATCGAGATGAACTTCCTGCCCGACGTCTACGTGCCGTGCGAGGTGTGCCACGGCAAGCGCTACAACCGTGAAACACTTGAGGTGAAGTACAAGGGCAAGAACGTGGCCGAGGTGCTCGACATGACGATCCACGAGGCGCACAGGTTCTTCGGGCCCGTCACCTCGATCACCCGGTACCTGGCGACCCTCGAATCCGTGGGTCTGGGATACGTGCGCCTGGGCCAGAGCGCCACGACGCTTTCGGGCGGCGAGGCCCAGCGCATGAAGCTCGCCTCCGAGCTGCACCGACGCTCCAACGGACGCACCGTGTACATCCTCGACGAGCCCACCACCGGCCTTCACTTCGAGGACATCCGCAAGCTCCTCGCCGTGCTCCAGACCCTCGTGGACAAGGGCAATACCGTCATCGTCATCGAGCACAACCTCGATGTCGTCAAGTCCGCCGACTGGGTCATCGACCTTGGCCCCGAAGGCGGCGACGCGGGCGGCGAAATCGTCGCGACCGGCACGCCCGAGCAGGTGGCGAAGGTCGACGGTTCGCACACCGGGCGCTTCCTCGCTCGCATGCTGTCCGTCGCGAAGAGCGCGCGAAAGGCCGGAGCGAAGGGCGACGCGGGGCGTGCGAAGCCTGCGTCGTCCTGCACCGGCGCGAAGAAGGCGCAGTTCCGCAGGGCGGCGAAGGTCGGCACCGGCGCAACGGCGTCGTCGCCTCGCAAGGCCACGAAGGCAGGCCTCGACGAGCGCGAAGGCAAGGCCCGCGTGGCCGCAAGCCGCAAGAAACCGGCCGTGCAGGGCTGACGCGCATGGCAGATCCGAAAAGCTACCGGCCCAAGCCGGGCCAGATTCCCACCTCTCCCGGGGTCTACCGCTTCATCGATCCCGAAGGGCGCGTGCTGTACGTCGGCAAGGCCAAGAACCTTCGCAACCGGCTCTCGAACTACTTCCAGAACCCCGAAAACCTCGTCATGCGCATCCGGCAAATGGTCTTTGCCGCGGACCATGTCGAATGGACCGTCGTCGGTTCCGAAGTCGAGGCGCTCACCCTCGAATATTCCTGGATCAAGGAATTCGAGCCGCGCTACAACGTCATGTTCCGGGACAACAAGTCCTACCCGTACCTCGCGGTGTCGATGCGCGAGGACTATCCGCGGGTCTGGATCACGCGGTCGAAGCACCGGCCCGGAAACAGGTATTTCGGTCCGTACACGAAAGTCTGGGCGATTCGGGAAACGCTCGACAACCTCCTGACGGCCTTCCCCATGCGCTCGTGCTCGAAGGGCGTTTTCAACCAGGCGCAGCGCTCTGGCCGGCCCTGCCTCAACGGCTATATCGGGCGGTGTTCCGCGCCCTGCGTCGGACGGGTGAGCGCCGCCGAGCATCGCGAGATTGCACGGTCGCTGGCGCGGTTCATGGACGGCGATGCTTCCGAGGCGATTGCCGCGCGCGCACGCCGGATGAAGGAGGCGGCGGCGGCCCAGGAGTTTGAACGCGCCGCCCGCATCCGCGACGAAATCGCCGCGCTCGAGGCGGCAAACGAGCGCAATGTCGTCGTTTTCGACGAAAATCTCGATGCCGACATTTTCGGGCTTGCCGCCGACGACCTCGAAGCTTCCGTCCAGGTGTTCTTCGTTCGCGGCGGTCGCATCCGCGGCCAGCGAGGGTGGGTGAGCGAGGAAATCGGGGGACTCGGAACCGACAGCCTTGTCGAGGAGCTTCTCGTGCAGGTCTACGGCGACCGCGGCTACGACGAAGCCGAGGCGACACGCGTCGAATCCACTTCCGTCGACGACAGGCGCCACACGCCTCTCAGCGCGATTCCGCGCGAAATCTGGGTGCCGGAAATGCCGTCGAACCTTACGTCCGTCCAGGAGTGGCTCGGCAGGCGCAGGGGAGGGGGCGTCCGCCTCAGGACTCCGCAGCGTGGCGACAAGGCGAAGCTCGCCGACACTGTCCGGGAGAATGCCGCGCT
>CACYEE010000171.1 GCA_902773415.1 uncultured Actinomyces sp. | reverse complement strand
TGCACTCGCGGCGAACCAGGTGACGATGATGGTGTGGAACCTTGCCGCGTATGGCCTCGATTCGATTGCGGTTGCAGCCCAGATTCTCGTCGGCAGGTCTCTCGGGGCGGGCGACGGCGTTCAGGCGCGCGCGGTGCTTGCCCGCTGCGAGAATCGGGCGCTTGTCTGGGGCGCGTGGGCGGGCGTGGGCCTGTTTGCCGTGTCGTTCGCGATTGCGCCTCTCATGGCGAGGGATGCGACGGTGCAGCGGCTTGCGTTTGCGTCGCTTCTCATTGTCGCGTTTCTCGTGCCGCTCGCCGCTTACACGTACATGCTTGACGGCGTTCTGATTGGGGCGGGCGATACGAGGCGGCTCGCGTTTTACATGCTTGCCGCGTTGGCCCTGTTTGCGCCGCTTGCGTTGTTCGTGTCGTTCGTGCCTTTTGCGACGCCGGGGTATCTGGCTCTTTGGCTGGCCTATGGCGGGGCTTTCATGATGGTGCGTGCGGGCACGATGTTCGTGCGTACGCGGGGCGACGACTGGATGGGCCTGGCATGAACGATGCGGGGGCGGGGCGGTTTTTCTCCGTTCGCGCCAATCGGGGACGGGGCGGTTTGCGCGCGAGTGAACGCAAACCGGCCCGTCCCCGATTCGTAGAGAATCCGAGGAAGCCGCTACTTGCGTTTCTTCTTCGCCTCGGCTTCCACCGCAATCTTCACGGTCGCCGTGATGTCGTCATGCAGTTTTGCGGTAGCGGTGTAGTTGCCGAGCGACTTGATGGGCGACGCAACGGTGATCGCGCGCGGATCGACCTTTCGCCCGGTCGCTTTCTGGATGCCGGCCGCGATTTCCTTCGAGGAGACCGCGCCGAACAGGCGACCGTTGTCGCCGGCGGCCTTCGTGATGGTGACGGTGGCGTCGGCGAGCGCTTCGCGAATCTCGTTCGCGGTGTCGAGCGAGTCGATGGCACGCTTGCGTCGCGCCTCGGTGATGATGTCGATCTGCTTCTGGGCGCCCTTGGTCCACTTGATTGCGTATTTGCGCGGAATCAGGTAGTTGCGACCGTAGCCGTCCTTGACTTCGACGACCTCCCCGGCCTTGCCGAGCATGTCCACGTCATGCGTCAGAATGAGCTTCATGGTTCCATGTCTCCTTTGGCTCAGCGAGCGGAGCTCGAGTAGGGAAGCAGGGCCATTTCGCGCGCGTTTTTGATCGCCTTGGCAATCTTGCGCTGTTCCTGCACGGTGACACCGGTGACGCGACGCGCGCGGATCTTGCCGCGGTCGGAAATGAACTTGCGCAGTGTCGCCGTGTCCTTGTAGTCGATGTTTTCAACCTTCGCTGCCTTGAGCGGGTTGGCCTTCTTCTTCATGGGCTTGCGAAGAGTCGGCTTAGCCATGTTTGTCTCCTTTTGTGCCGGCCTGGCGGCGCTGCGCCGGGCCTGCGGCCGTGCGACCGCCAAAAAACTCGATAGTAGCGTTCCGTATCAGAACGGTGGGTTGCTCGAATCGAAGGCGGAGCCTCCTGCGGGCCCGCCTGTAGCGAATTCGTCGTTGGCGCTTCCGCCGCGTGGCGCGCCGTAGCCGCCCTGCCCGCCGCCGTATCCGCCTTGGCCTCCTTGCGCTCCGTATCCGCCACGTCCGCTGCTCTGGCCGACGGCACGGGTCACTTGGGCTTTTGCCCATCGGAGCGAGGGGCCGACCTCGTCGACATCCATTTCGATGGAGGTGCGCTGGGTTCCGTCGTTTGCTTGGTAGGAGCGGACTTTAAGTCGCCCGGTCACGACGACTCGCATGCCTTTCTGGAGGGAGTCGGCCACGTTTTCGGCGTATTCGCGCCACACGGCGCAGCGTACGAACATGGCCTCGCCGTCTTCCCACTGGTTGGTTTGGCGGTTGAGGTTGCGCGGCGTGGATGCGACGGTGAAGTTGGCTACTGGCTGGCCCGATGCGACGTAGCGCAGTTCGGGGTCCGCGGTCAGGTTTCCGACTATGGTGATGACGGGTTCGCCTGCCATGTTCGCCTACCTCACGCTTCCTTGCGCATCAGCTTGGTGCGCAGGACGGCCTCGTTGAGGGAGAG
>CACYEE010000170.1 GCA_902773415.1 uncultured Actinomyces sp. | reverse complement strand
CACCCGTGCGGTTCGAGCCCGTACGGTTCGATCCCGTGCGGGGCGCGCCCGACCGGGCCGTTGCCGCCGTCCCGCTGCGGGGCGTGCCCGAGCGGCCGCGCCCCGCCCCTGCGGACGAACCGGCCCGCGCCGCCGAGGACGAGCCCCGAGCGGCACCGCCGCGCGAACCGCGCGTTCCCGAGCCGGTTGCACGCCGCGAACTGGCCGTCCCTTTCGAGCCCGATCGTTCCGATCGGCCCGAAGCGCTCCGGCCATCCGGCTTCCCCGAAACCGCTCCGGCGGACCGGGCGGAATCGCCCGAGCGTGGCCGTCTCGCCGACGGACGCCCCGCAGCCGCGCCGGAAACGCCATCCTGCCGCGGGCGAATGCTCGCGCCACGGCTCGAACGGGACCTTGAGGCGCCACGGGACGAGGGCCTGCCCGCCCCCTTCTTTCCCGTCCGGTCCTCGCTCATGGCCTCCACGGTATCACCGCGGCCTCGCCGCATCGCGCATGACCCTCGGGCATGGCAGACTTGTGAGGTGTTCTTTCCGCTCCTGCACTGGTATGCCCGCAATTCCCGCCCCTTGCCGTGGCGGGAGGAAGGAACGTCGCCGTGGGCGATTCTCGTGTGCGAGGTCATGAGCCAGCAGACCCCCATTTCCCGGGTCCTGCCGGCCTGGCATGCGTGGATGGAACGCTGGCCCGAACCGGCCGACCTCGCGCACGCCACGGGAGCGGACATCCTCACGATGTGGAACCGCCTCGGCTACCCTCGCCGCGCGCTTCGCCTGCGCGATTGCGCGCAGGCCGTCGTCGACAGGCACGGCGGAAACCTGCCGTGCGACCGCGACAGCCTGCTCGAGCTTCCCGGCGTCGGCCCCTACACCGCCGACGCCGTACTCGCCTTCGCCTTCCGCGAACGCTCCGTCGTGCTCGACACGAACATCCGCCGCGTTCTCGCGCGCCTCCTCGAAGGGCGCGCCTACCCGCCTCCAAGCGCGACGAAGGCCGAACGCGAACGCGCCGGCGGGCTCGTCCCGGCCGAAGGAGAGCAGGCCGCCCAATGGAATGCCGCGATCATGGAACTCGGCTCGCTCGTCTGTACGGCGTCGGCCCCGAACTGCGAGGCGTGCCCGCTGGCCGAACATTGCGCTTGGCTCGCCGCCGGCCGCCCCGACAACGCTCCGCGCGGACGCGCCCAAGGCTACGCAGGCACGCACCGCGAGGCACGCGGCCGAATCATGGCCGCGCTGCGCGAGGCCGAGGCTCCGCTGCCCCGCGTCGCCCTTCGGCAAGCCTCGAAACTCTCCGATTCCCGCTTCGAGAAGGCTCTCGCTTCCCTCGTTGCGGACGGTCTGGCCGCGCACTCGGATTCCGGCTACGCCCTGCCCTCCTAGCGCCCGCGCCGGAAAGCGGAAGTCCGCGTTTGCCCTCCCGGCCCGGCGGCCAGCTCCTGCAACCGAAGCGGTGCCGGGCCCGCCGAAGAGCCGGGCTCCAGGCTCGCGTCCTTGCCTCGTGCGCCCGCCGCCCGAGGGCTACCATGAGGGAACATGCCTTGCCCCGGCGCTCCCTGCGTCCGGCAGGCCCGACCTGTCGAAGGAGATTCATGGACGGTTTTCGCCCGATGCAGGCCCTTATGCGTCTGGGTTCCGCGCTTGCGCTCGGCGCGCTCGCGCTTGGCGTCATCGGCGCGCTTCTTGCGTGGATGAGCACGGGGGCCGACGCCGCGCTTCCGCTCGTGCTGCTCGCGCCGGGGCTGGCGCTGCTCGGCCCGGCCGGAGCCTTCGCCGCGCTTGCCTTGCGTTCGCGACCCGAGAACTGGCCGGAAACCTATCGTTCGTGCTCGCGAATCGCTCTGGGCGCTGCCGGCGTCGCCACGCTCGCAGCCATCCTTGCGGGCTTCGCGCTCGGGCTTCGGGCCGCCTCCGTCGCCCAGGCGCTTCTCGTCGTGCTCCTCGGGCTTGAAGGCCCGCTGGCGCTGTGGCTTTCGGCCCGGCGGCTCAGGTCGTTGGCGGACGCGGCATGACCGGTCCGCGCGCACGGCCGTGTCCCGGCACGCCGCGGTCATGGCCTCCGTGCCGGCCTCGCCTTCGCCGAAGTTCAGGGAAGCCGCCGCGGACACGCTCGCGTCGCCCCGCGCCTTGCGCCCGGCGCACCTTAGGCACGTCGGGCGCGGCGCGGGTCAGGGAAGCCGCCGCGCAAGCTCGGGAAGCTCTTTGAGCATGCGCGTGTTCCCGAGGGTATTGGGCTTGACGCGCGCAAGGTCGAGGAATTCTGCGACGCCGGTGTCGTGGGAGCGAAGCATTTCCTGGTAGACGTCCACGCCGACCGGGGTTCCTTCGATTTCCGCGAAGCCATGCCTGGCGAAGAAGTCCACCTCGAAGGTGAGGCAGAAGAGGCGCTTGAGGCCCATTTTCGTGGCGCGGTCCTCAAGGAAGGAGAGGATTCGGTGGCCGATGCCCTGATGGAGGTAGTCGGGGGCGACGGCGAGGGTGCGGATTTCGGCGATGTCGTCCCAGAAAACGTGGAGGGCTCCGCATCCGACGATGGGCTTTCCGTCGGAGTCGACGTCCTGGGCGACGATGAATTCCTGGATGTCCTCGAAGTACTGGATGAGTTCCTTGGCGATGAGGATGCGCCGTTCGGCGTAGGGCGCGGCGAGGGCGGCGACGGCGCGGGCGTCGGCTGGGCGGGCGGGCCGGTATTGAATCGTCACGCCCGTATTGTCTCGCGTCGGGCGTCGATGCCGCCATGCCCGCGCACGAAGTCACAGCGTCGTCTCGCGCTCCCGTCGCGTACGAATCGGGGACGGGGCGCGATTCGCACGTTTGAACGAAAACCGCCCCGTCCCCGCATCGGACATCCTCTCCCCAACCGTTTGCGCAGGCCGGAGGGCCGGGTGTCGCGAAGGGGACTGTTCCCTT
>CACYEE010000169.1 GCA_902773415.1 uncultured Actinomyces sp. | reverse complement strand
GCTTCGCCATTCGTGAAGGTGGCCGCACCGTCGGTTCCGGCAAGGTCACGAAGATCATCAAGTGACCTTCCGCCTGGGCTGAGTCAGGCTTGAGTCCGAGAGGGGTCCGCAGCTTGCATGCATGCGGATCCCTCTCGCCGTGTCGAGGGTCCGCAGCTTTGCTGCGGGCCCTCCTTGTAGTACGAGGTGGTGGTTATGGATGCGGCGCGTGGCGGCGCGGGCAGCTCGTTGCGCGAATGAAGGCATATGTTCGCTTGCCGTGGTGATTGGCGTGTTGACGAGCTTCGATGCCGCATGCGAAATAGCTGGGAAGGCAATGTGCATGTTTCATGACCACGCGGACGTGCGGGATGAGCGGTTGCAGATTCGTCCTGGTGCTCCCGATGCGAGTGGCCTTGCTGGCGAGTTCATGGAGCGCTTTCCTGACCTGCGTTTCCGGAGGAATACGGCCACCGGCAGATTCTTATCCACTTCACGTCGGATGCCGATTCCGAGGTGTCGTATGAATGGTCGTGGAGAGGGATGGCGGCGATAGTTGAGAGGCGCAACGAGCGCGAGGCCTCCGAACCGATGTGTTGCGACACGACGTTCCATGACAGCGCTCCATGCAAGGTTCCAGAAGTGCAACCTTCCTTAATCGTCATAGTTGGTGCGCGTGCAGTCAATATAGTGACAGGCCGCCAATTTGGGGACGGGGCAAAAATCGGCGGTTTCGCCGAAAAGGGGACGGGCCTCCGAAAACGGCCCCGTCCCCGAATTGGAGGTTTCGGGGAAGGGCGAGCGGGGAGTGGCAGGGAGAACGGGGACGGCACGCGGGGAAAGGCCTGATGGGGTGCGCAATATGCGGCTCGCCACTTTACGAAGGGGAGAGTTGCCAGGCCAGCGAAGGCTCGGGCATACTTAACGAGTTGCCTAGGATTTCCAGGCAGAGTGCTTCGCCGAACGCTTCGGGTGTTCGGCGGTTGGTAAAGGTTCCAAAGAACCTGCATAGGGCCTGATGTGGGATTGACTGCGCATGCGGTCTGCCGCGACACGCCCGGGTGCGGGGACCGAGGACAAAGAAGTAAGTAGAGAGGTAGACGACGCATGGCGGGACAGAAGATCCGCATCCGGCTGAAGTCGTACGACCACGAGGTCCTCGACAAGGCAGTGAAAGAGCTCGTCGAGGAAGTGACGCGCACCGGCGCGAGCGTAGTTGGCCCCGTGCCGCTGCCGACGGAGAAGAACGTCTTCTGCGTCATCCGTTCGCCCCACAAGTACAAGGACAGCCGGGAGCACTTCGAGATGCGCACGCACAAGCGGCTTATCGACATCGTCGATCCGACTCTGGGGACCATCGATACGCTTCGCCGTCTCGATCTTCCGGCCGATGTCAACGTGGAAATCAAGCTCTGAGGTGTAACGCATCATGAACTCCAACCAGGCAGTTGCCGCCGCGCCCGTGAAGGCGCTCATCGGCACGAAGCTGGGCATGACCCAGCTGTGGGACGAGAACGGTCGCCTCGTCCCGATTACCGTGGTTCGCGTCGGAAAGAACGTCGTGACGCAGATCCGCACGCCGGAAAAGGACGGCTACAGCGCCGTGCAGCTCGCATCCGGCGAAGAGAAGACCAAGAACGTGACCAAGCCGATGGCAGGACACTTCGCCAAGGCCGGCGTCACGCCGCGTCGCCGCCTCGCCGAGGTTCGCACGTCCGACGCGGCCGACTACGAACTCGGCCAGGAACTCACCGTCGACCTCTTCGAGGCCGGCCAGAAAGTCGACATCATCGGAACCTCGAAGGGCAAGGGCTTCGCCGGAACCATGAAACGCCACGGCTTCGCCGGAGTTTCCGCCTCCCACGGCGCCCACCGCAACCACCGCAAGCCCGGTTCCATCGGTGCCTGCGCCACGCCCGCCCGCGTATTCCGCGGCCTGCGCATGGCCGGCCGCATGGGTTCGGAGCGCGTCACCGTCCAGAATCTCACCGTCCAGGGCGTCAACGCCGAGCAGGGCGTCCTGCTCATTGCCGGCGCGATTCCCGGAAACAAGGGCGGTTCGGTCATCGTCCGCACCGCAGTGAAGGGAGCATGACGACATGGCTAACACGATGAAGGTCGACATCCTCGACGCGACCGGCGCGAAGTCCGGCACCGCGGAGCTTCCGGCCGAACTGTTCGACCTCGAGGTCTCCGTTCCCCTCATTCACCAGGTCGTGACCGCCCAGCTCGCCGCGGCCCGCAAGGGCACGCACGCGACAAAGACCCGCGCAATGGTCTCCGGCGGCGGCAAGAAGCCCTTCAAGCAGAAAGGCACCGGCCGCGCACGCCAGGGTTCGATCCGCGCCCCGCAATTCACCGGCGGCGGCACGGTCCACGGCCCCCAGCCGCGCTCCTACGCGCAGCGCACCCCCAAGAAGATGATCAAGGCCGCCCTTCG
>CACYEE010000168.1 GCA_902773415.1 uncultured Actinomyces sp. | reverse complement strand
GAAGCGACGGGAAGCGCGGTCTGTTCGGGCGTGCCCATGACCGAGTCGATGACGGCGCGGCGTTCGGCAAGCTGCCCGGGCGAAAGCGTCGAATAGACGGCCCCGGATTCCAGGGTGGAGAGCAGGTACGTGCGGTGCGTGGCAAGGTCGACGATGACGGCCGTCCAGTCGAGTCCGGAAACATGCGCCGGACCTTCGGAACCGGCCTCGATCGTGGCCGTGGCGAGAACTCCGGTCGCGACCCCGACGCCGTCGTCGTCCGGCTGCTGGTTCGAGATGAGATTGCCCAAGGAATAGGCGAGCCGCATGCCTTGGCCGTCGGGGCCGCCATCCAGCTTCCCGATGGGCTGGGGCACGTGGGGATGGGAGCCGAGAACAAGGTCGATGGCGCCCGAATCGGCAAAGCGGCGCGCGAGGTCGCGCTGGTCCTGCGACGGGACGGTTTCCTACTCTTCGCCCCAATGGAAGGAGAGGACGACGAGGTCGGCGCCCTTCTCGCGTGCCTGCCGGGCCTGTTCGATGACGTCGTCGGCGGTGCGGCTCGCGTGTTCGTTCTCGACGACATTCCATGTCCACGGGGCGTCGGCGATCGGGAAGAGATCGTTGTCGATGGCCGTGGCGGACAGGTGGGCGACCATCAGCTCGCGGCCTTCGCTGTCGTCGCCAAGGCGCAGCGTGTAGAACTGGGCGGCGTCGGCTTCTTTTTCGGTGCGTGCGGTGCCTGCGTGGCCGAGGCCGGACTCGTCGAACGTGTCGAGGGTGTTCGCAACCTGGGCGAAGCCGCGGTCGGCGCTGTGGTTGTTTGCGTTCGAGCGGCCGTCCCATCCTTCTTCCTTGAGGGCGGGCGCGATGGCGGGCGGCGCTCCGAAGAGGGGATAGCCGGAGGGGTCTTCACCTTCGGGGGCGATCGACGTCTCCATCTGGCACAGCGAGAGGTCTGCGCCGGAGACGGAGGGACGGATCGGCTCGAAGAGCCATTCGTAGTCGTAGCTTCCGGTGGCGGTCATCGCCTCGTAGTTGACGGTCATGTGAAGCACGATGTCGCCGCCGGCCGCAAGCGTGGCCCGGTAGGCGACGTCCGGCTGTGCCGGTTCGTCCGAGGGGCCGGGGAGACTTCCGGCGAAGCGGCAGCCGTCTGGCTTGCCGTGGCAGAAGGAGCTGCCGAGCCTCCCGCCCCGTGGCCGTGGACGTGTGCGGGGGAGAGGCCGACCGCAAGGGCGGCCGCCAGTGCCGTCGCGATCGATGGCGCCGCCACCTTCGCGTATTCCCGGTTCACGCGCGTTTTCCCTAGTGCCTGTCCTGGCCCGCGAATTCGGAGGCCGCGGCGGGCACGGAGGTGCGTTCGGGCGTGCCCATCGCGGCGTCGATGTCGGCGCGGCGGGCGGGGAGGTCGGCAATGTTCGAGGCCTGCCTGCCGGCTTCGAGGTCGGAGAGGAGATAGATCTTGTGGGTTGCCTGGTCGACGGTCACTGCCGTCCATTCGAGGTTCGTGACGCGGGCGGGTCCCGATGCCGGCACGTCGACGGTGGCGGTGGCGAGGATTCCGGTGAGCACGGGGAGGCCGTAGGCGGAGGCCTGCTGGTGGGAGATCATGTTGCCCATCGAATAGGCGACCCACATGCCTTGCCCGTCGGGGCCGCCGTCGAGCTTCGCAACGGGCTGGGCGACGTGCGGGTGGGAGCCGAAGATCACGTCGACGGCACCGGATTCGGCGAGCGTTCGCGAATGGGTGATTTCCTGCTCGAAGAGGTTGCGGTCGTATTCGAGGCCCCAATGGTAGGAGACGGCGACGATGTCCGCGCCGCGCGAGCGTGCCTGCCTGGCCCGGGAGACGACGTCGTCGAGCGTGTTTGTGGCGCGTTCGGTCGTGGTCACGTTCCACGCCCACGGCTTGCCGGGAATGGACGGAATGTAGTTGTCGGCGTTCGTGTAGGACAGGTGGGCGACCTTGACGTCGCGGCCGCCGGCCCGCAGCGTGTAGAACTGCGTCTGCCCTGCTTCCTCTTCGCTTCGCGCGGTGCCGCTGTGGCCCATGTCGTGGGCGTCGAAGACGTCGAGAGTGCGCGAGATTCCGGCAAAGCCGCGGTCGGCGCTGTGGTTGTTCGCGTTCGAGCAGCCGTCCCATCCGGTGGCTTTCAGCGCGGCGACGATCGGATCGGGGGCCCCGAAGGCGGGGTATCCCGAGGGTGCTTCTCCTGCCGGGGCAAGCGAGGTTTCCATGCCGCACAGCGCGAGGTCGGCACCCGAGACGAAATGGGAGATGGGGGAGAGCAGGCCCGTGTAGTCGTAGCCGGTTGCGGTTCGCGCCGCCGCGTTGACCTCGTCGTGGAGAAGGACGTCTCCGCCGGCCACGATCGTGAGCGTCGAGGCTTCGCCCGTCGTGGGCCATGTCGGTGTCGCGGGAGCTTCGGATTCCGGTTCGTCCGCCGTGCGGGAGGGCGACGCGGCGTGCGAGGGGGAGGCGGAAGCCTCGGCTTCCGGTTCGGAGGAAGGGGCGGGCGGGGCGACGGAGGGCGGCGCGGAAGCGGCGCTTGCGGAGAACGTCGGCTGCGCTGCGGGAACGGAACGGGCGCCATAGGCCGGGTAGAGGCCGAGCCCGAGCCCGACCACGAAGGCGGTGGTTCCCGCAATGGCGATCGCGTTCCTTCTGCGAAGCATGGCATGCCCTCCTTTCTGGCCCGATTCTATCGTGGGACGGCGGGCGGCGGGGAAGTCGAGCATGCCGGCCCGCCATGCCGGAGCCGGGGCAGGGGAGGTGTCGAGCGACGCAGAAAAGCGTCCCGGTTTTCTTCTGGAGCTCCATGTAGTCTTGGGATGATGGATTCCCGTGACAGCTACCGCGACTCGATTGCCCGCTTCAAGGAGCGGATTGCCGCCGCCCAGAAGGAAAAGGAGGCGGGCCCGGCCGCGCCCGCGCAGCGACAGGCCTCGTCGCCGGCCGCGAGGCAGGCCGCCTCGCCGTACCCGCAGCCTTCGGTGCCGAACCCGCAGCCTGCGGCGCCGTATCCGCCTTCTCCAGGGCCTTCCGCGCCCGGCACCGGCACTCCGGCGGGCCTTCTCGACGGCCTCAATCCCGCCCAGAAGGAAGCCGTCGTTCACGAGGGCGGGCCGCTTCTTGTCATCGCAGGAGCGGGATCGGGCAAGACCCGCGTGCTCACGTCGCGCATCGCCCATCTGATCGCGACGGGCAAGGCCGCCCCCCGCGAGATTCTCGCCATTACCTTCACGAACAAGGCGGCGAAGGAAATGCGCGAGCGTCTGGAGACGATGCTGGGCGGGCGCGCCAAACGCATGTGGATTTCGACCTTCCATTCGGCCTGCGTGCGTCTTCTGCGCGAACAGCACGAGGCTGCGGGAATGCGATCGAGCTTCACGATCTACGACACCGCCGATGCCGAACGGCTCATGAAGATGGTGTGCGAGGCCGAGCGCATCGACACCCGAACCATCGCCCCGAAGAAGCTGTGCCACAGGATTTCGGACCTCAAGAACGAGCTTGTGACGCCCGAAATGGCGGCCGAACAGGCGCAGGACCAGACCGCGATGGTCGTCGCAAAGGCCTATGCGGGCTACCAGAAGCGCTTGCAGGAGGCCAGCGCCGTCGACTTCGACGACCTCATCATGCGCACCGTCCGGCTTTTGCAGGCAAACAGGGAGATCCGCGATAGCTATCGGCAGCGCTTCCGCCACATCCTCGTCGACGAATACCAGGACACGAACCACGCCCAGTACGTGCTTGTGCGCGAACTGACGGGCGTGCCCGGCGACGCCATCACGTCGAACCTCACCGTCGTCGGCGACGCCGACCAGTCGATCTATGCCTTCCGCGGCGCGACCATCCGCAACATCGAGGAGTTCGAAAAGGACTTTCCCAACGCTCGCGCGGTGCTCCTGGAACAGAACTACCGTTCCACCCAGAACATTCTTTCGGCCGCGAATGCCGTCATTGCGAACAACGAGGGGAGACGCGCGAAGAACCTGTGGACGGACCAGGGCGAGGGAGACCTGCTTGCCGGATATGTCGCGGACAACGAATCGGACGAGGCCTCCTGGCTCATCGGACGCATCGATTCGCTGCGCTCCGAACGGAAGATCCGGTACGGGGACGTCGCCGTCTTCTACCGGACCAATTCCCAGTCGCGAGCGCTCGAGGAAGCGCTCGTGCGCTCGGGCATTCCCTACCGAATCGTCGGCGGCACGAAATTCTACGAGCGCCGCGAAATCAAGGACACGATGGCCTACCTGCACGCGATCGCGAACCCGGACGACACCGTCTCGATCCGGCGCGTCATCAACATGCCTCGGCGAGGCCTCGGCGTCAAGGCCGAAGCGGTGCTCATCGACCGTTCCGCCCGGTTCGGCATCTCCTACGGGGCGGCGCTTGAGGACGTGGCCCATCCCGATGCGAACCCCGAACGCGGCCCCGTCGAGGGCCTTTCCCCGCGAGCGCGCACGGCGATGGAAGGATTCGTCGCGCTTGTCGAGGCCGGGCGCGCGAAGGCCGCTGCCGGGCAGGCGCCCGCCGACATTCTCGACGCCGTCATGGAAGAATCGGGCTATCTCGCGATGCTCAGGGAATCGAAGGATCCGCAGGACGAAGTGCGGCTCGACAACCTTGCCGAGCTCCACTCGGTCGCCGCGGACTTCCGCGTTCTCAACCCGGAGGGAACGCTGGCCGAATGGCTTGCCGAAGTCTCCCTCGTCGCCGACTCCGACCAGCTTCCCGACGAGACGGACTCCGAAGGGGAAGTGACCCTCATGACCGTCCACACCGCAAAGGGGCTCGAATTTCCCGTCGTCTTCGTCACGGGCATGGAAGACGGCACCTTCCCGCATATGCGTTCCCTTTCAAGCCCGGAGGAGCTCGCCGAGGAACGCCGCCTCGCCTACGTGGCGCTCACGCGCGCACGACAGACGCTCCACGTGTCCCGCGCGGCCGTCCGATCGGCCTGGGGCATGCCCCAGCAGTTCCCGCCTTCGCGTTTCCTCGACGAGATTCCGGCGGAGCTCGTCGAGTGGGAGCGCGAGGAATCCTCGACGGAAGCCCTCTTCGACGATGAGGAATCCTGGGGATACGGAGCCGGCAGCCGCTCCAGAGGCTACGGATCGGGACGCTCCGGCCGCTCCGGCTACGGGGCGGGACGCGGCGGCTACGGTTCGCGTGGAGGAGCGCGCTTGCGGCACGGCGACTACGAGGATTCCGATTTCGCTCCCGCCTACGGTGCGGGTTCGCGACGTTCCGCTTCGGAGGCCTTCGTTCCGGGCAAGCTCGGAGCGTCGCCCAGGAAGAAGACGCAGCCTGCCTTTGCTCCCCCGGCAACCGACACGATGGGCTTCAAGGTCGGAGACCCGGTTCGCCACAAGTCCTTCGGTACCGGGAAGATTCTCGCATTTGAAGGGCAGGGCAACTCGACCGTCGCCCGTGTCCGGTTCGGCGGCACCGTCAAGAGGCTCATGCTTCGCTACGCGCCGCTCGAAAAAGCGTAGGAAGCGGCTGCCCGGCTGCCGTGTCGGACAGCGCGAGCGATTTCGCAGCGACACGCCGCGCCTGGCTCGGCACAAGGAGGGCCGGGACTGGGACGATGGAAAGATGGAGTTTTCGGAAAGGCGTGACCACTGGGCTGCACTGGCGATTGCCGCGGTGCAGCCGTTCCTGCTGACCTGGCTTCTCATGGCGCTTGCCTCCTTCGGCATCTATGCCGCGACGGCGTCGGCTCCCGCGCTCAGCGACTGCACGTGGTCGGATGCCCTCCACGTCGCCTCGTCCTTCTGGCTTCTCGCCTTCGGGGCGACGGTCTGCGCGGGAGACCTCCGGATCGGCCTCGTGCCGCTGGCCATCCCGCTTTTCGCGCTGTGGCTCGTCTATCGGGCCGCACGCAGGGCCGGAGTCGTCGAATGGGGCGACGTTGCCGTCGTCGCCGCGACCGGAGCGCTCTCGGCCTGTGTCGTCGCCTTCCTCGCCCTGCCCGATACGTTCTGGCTTTCGGCAGTCCTCGGAGCGGGAATCGTCGGAGCCGTCGCGGCGCTGCTCGCCTGGCGTTCCTGGCTCATCCCCTCGCTGGCGTGGTGGGACCGGGTCGAGCGCGGATGGCGATACGCCTGGCCGCTGCTCGCCCTTCTCGCGTTCGCCGGCCTCCTCCTCGTTTTCGCGGCGCTTTCCGCCGGCCGCGGGCGTGTCGACGCCCTCTATGACGCCTATGCGACAAGCCGCTCCGGCACCTTCGGGCTGACGCTCGTCCAGCTTCTTTTCCTTCCCGATCTTGCGGTCTGGGCGCTGTCGATTGCCGCCGGAGCGCCTGTCCGGGTCGGCGCGGGAACCTCCTTCTCCGCCTTCGGGACGACTGCGGGAACGCTCCCGGGCCTGCCCTTCTTCGGAGCGCTGCCCGAGCCCGGCGCACGCCTGCCCGCGCTTGTGGCGATTCCCGTTCTTGCGGGCCTGGCAGCCGGCTTCATTGCCATGCGACGCGCGGCGCATGGCAATGAAGCCGCCGAGCCTTCCCGTCACTGCGGGCCCGGCACGCTTGCATGCGACTTCGGTGTCGCGTTCGGACTCGTATTTGCCGCCCTTGCCCTGGCCGGAGCGCTGTCTTCGGGGCCTCTCGGCTCCGGGCCGATGACGGACGTCGGCCCGAACGCTCCGCTCATGGCGCTGCTGCTGTCGCTTGAAACCGGCCTCGGCCTGGCGATTGTTCCGGGCGTGCGCTGGGCGAAGGAAAAGCGCGGCAAGGTTGATTGGTCCTTCCACGCGGCACGCCAGCGCCGCAGCGTATCCGGCGGACCCGAGAGGGGCCCCGTGGCGGAGAGCCGGGTGACGGGTCTGCGCCACCCGGGTGCCGTGCCCCCTGATTCGGCGCGCAAACCCGTACGCGAACCGTCCCGAGCGGCCACTGCGCTGGCCGCGCCGGTCCCGGTGTCCGTTTCCGGGACTCCTGCCGCAGCCCCCGAAGCGCATGCCGGAGAGCTTCCGCGCGCCTGGCTCTCCCGAATCCGCGACAACTCCTAAAGCTGATTGCGCGCCGTATCGCTGGGGTCTGACCCCAGCGATACGCCAGCGATTCAACCGTTTTACGGGAGTTCAGAGAACGAAAGGCGCCATTGCGAATCCGAGGGCCACGCAGACGATGATCGCGGCCGTGCCGGGAAGCACGAAGGGATGGTCGAGCACCATCTTGCCCACGCGCGTCGACCCGGTATCGTCCATCTCCATCGCGGCGACCGTCGTCGGGTAGTTCGGCAGCAGGTAGTAGTTCGCTACCGCGGGGTAGGAGGCCACAAGGGCAACGCCGGGCAGGCCGAGGCTCACCATGAGCGGCATGAAGGCGCGGGTGGTGGCCGCGTGCGAGAACATGAGCGGCGCGGCGAAATAGAAGAACACGGCCACGAGCCACGGGGCGGCCTGGAAGGGGCCGGACAGGGCGCTCGAAATCTGCTCCTCGTAGTGGTTGACGAAGGCGTTGCCCAGCCAGGCCAGGCCGAGGATGCAGACCGCGGCGGACATGCCGGCCTGGAAGGTGTCCTGGGTGGCGATCTTCGCCGTCTTCTCCTTGGCCGCGAAGCAGATGATCGCGGCGGTGGCCATCATGATCGTGATGATGGCCGGGGTCGACTTCATCGGGGGCTCTTCCATGATGCCAAGCTCGGGGGAGGAAATCGTGGCGTAGGCGACGACGATCACAAGCGCGGCGAGGAAGATCCACAGGCTCTTGGCGGCCGCGGGAGCGGCCTTGTAGCCGGACGACGCGGCGGCTGCGGGCCTGACGAGACCGGCGGCCTTGCGTTCGAGATAGACAGGATCCTCGTCGAGCTCGCAGCCCTGGAAGTAGGCGACGGCGGCGCCGACCATGCAGCCGATGAAGGTCGTGGGGATGACGATCGCCAGGCATTGGAGGTAGCCGATACGCATCGGCTCGAGGGCGACGGCCAGAGCGACCATCGCGGCAGAAATCGGGGAGGCCGCTACGCCGACCTGCGAGGCGACGACCGCAATCGACAGCGGACGCGAGGGGCGGATGCCGTGGGACTTGGCCACGTCGACAATGACGGGAATGACGGAGTAGGCGGTATGCCCGGTGCCGCACAGCAACGACATGAGGTAGGTGACGGCCGGAGCCAGGAACACGATGTGCTTGGGATGCTTGCGCAGCAGGACTTCGGTGAGGTGGACCATGTGGTCCATGGCGCCGGCCAGCTGGAGGGCGGCCACGGTGCAGATCACCGACATGATGATGCCGATGACTTCCCACGGGGCGGCGTCGACCGAGGTGGAGACGCCGGTAAGGACAAGAACAAGAATGCCGCCTGCGCCTGCCAGGCCAACGCCGATGCCGCCCATGCGGGCGCCAAGGACGATGAAGAGCAGGACGACGGCCAGATGGAACCAGATCATCGTCGTATTTCCTTTCGGGAGGGTGAATGCGGCCCGACCGTGCGTCATCCGGCCCGGCTCCGGCATCGTCGGCGGAGCGGACACGGGCACGGCACCATCACGATGGCGGCAAGCCATTCCCATACTAGACATATGTCACAGAATCGGACTCCTTCATTCCACGTTGTGGAATGAAGGGCGGGGCTGCGCCACAAGGAAGCCCGAACTCGGACGGGACGGATCCGGCGCGGCGCTCCGTTTTCCGCCTCGGCCGTTTGTGCAGGCCAGAGAGCCGGGTGTCGCATTGGGGGACAGTCCCCGAGGCGACACTGGCCTGTCCCCTTTCCGGCACCCGCCGGCGGGACGCCCGTATGGGACAGCCCCGTCCCATGCGCAAGGTTCCGGAGCGGCCGATGGCCTCTCGCCACGCCGGATGCGGACTGCCCGGCCGCGAGCGCTTCGGCAGGCCGCAAGACGGGGCGGCATCAGGCGTCGGGTGCTGATAGTCTGGCCCTGGCCGCAACTGGCGTAGCACGGACAACCGTGAGGGAGCGGCCGCACGGGCCACCTGCGTCGCACGCCTGGGCGTTTCGGTCGCGTTCAAGAACACCGTTGCAGCGAACGAACCGAAGGAGGATCCATGCGGATTCCATTTACCCGAGCCATCATTTCCGTCTTCGACAAGACCGGCGTCGAAGACCTCGCCCGCGGCCTGAGCGAAGCCGGATGCGACATCGTCTCGACCGGCTCGACCGCGAAGGCCATCGAGGCTGCCGGCGTGCCCGTCACCCCTGTCGATTCGGTCACCGGCTTCCCCGAGTGCTTCGACGGGCGTGTCAAGACTCTCCACCCGCTGATTCACGGAGGCATCCTCGCCGACCGTCGCCTCGAAGCGCACAAGGCGCAGATGGGCGAACTCGGAATCGAAGCCGTCGACCTCGTCGTCGTCAACCTCTATCCCTTCGCCGCCACGGTCGCCTCGGGCGCCGGCATCGACGAATGCATCGAAAAGATCGATATCGGCGGCCCCACGATGATCCGTGCCGCCGCGAAAAACCACGCCTGCGTGGCGGTCGTCGTCAATCCCGAACGCTACGGCGAAGTCATCGAAGCCGCAAGGAACGGCGGATTCGACGACGAAGCCCGCAAGCGCCTGGCATGCGAAGCCTTCGCGCATACCGCGGCCTACGATGTTGCCGTCGCCTCCTGGATGGGCGCGACGCTGCTTGGCGAAGAACAGGCACCCTTCATCGGGGGGGCCTGGAAGCGGGCCGCCGCGCTCCGATACGGCGAGAACCCGCACCAGGCGGCCGCCCTGTACGTGGCCGAGGGCGAAACCGGAGGCCTCGCGAACGCCGAACAGCTCGGCGGAAAGCCCATGAGCTACAACAACTACCAGGACACCGACGCCGCGATTCGCGCCGCATACGACCACGCCGACCCGGCCGTCGCCATCATCAAGCACGCAAACCCCTGCGGTCTCGCAATCGGCGCCGACATCGCGCAGGCGCACCGCAATGCCCATGCCTGCGATCCCGTCTCCGCCTACGGCGGCGTCATCGCGGCAAACCGCACCGTCACCCTCGAAATGGCACGGCAAGTCAAGCCGGTCTTCACCGAATGCATTGCGGCGCCCGGCTACGAACCCGAGGCGCTCGACCTGCTGCGGACGAAGAAGAACCTGCGGATCTTGCGCCTGGGCGAGAAGCCCTTCGCCGTGCCGGCAGCGCCGGGG
>CACYEE010000167.1 GCA_902773415.1 uncultured Actinomyces sp. | reverse complement strand
CGTGGTCGGGGCGGTGTTCGGGGGAGAGGCCGGCGGGCCTAGTCGGGGATGAATTCGAGAAGGTCGGCGGGCTGGCAGTCGAGCGCCTGACAGAGCGCTGCGAGCGTCGTGAAGCGGACGGCCTTCGCCTTGCCCGTCTTGAGGTTCGACAGGTTCGCTATCGTGATGCCCACCTGCTCCGAGAGCTCGGTGAGGGTCATTCGCCGCTCGAGAAGCATGCGGTCGAGGTTGACGCGGATTTCCATGACTGCGCCCCCTATACCGTGAGGTCGTTTTCGGACTGGATTTCCGCGGCCTTGGCCATGAGATGGCTTGCCGCGAAGGCGACGACCGCGAGGCCCAGGCAGGCGAGCACGACGATGAGCGCAACGGCGAGCGTCCCGCCGTCGACCTTGGCCCCGAGAGGCAGGAAGGTCGTGGCGACGCCGTAGATGGCGGCTTCCGCCGTCGCCGCAATGCCGACGTTCTTCATGCGCTTGGCGTTGGCTCGGGTGAAGGAGCGGTCGTGCGCCATCGCCATGCCCATCATCCACGTGTTGGCCCAGATGACGCCGAGAGGTACGACGGCGAGGAGGGCGACGGGGAGGAGCGCGTGGCGCAGGGCCGAGCCGGCGTCGGTGTCGAGGCTGATGGATTCGATGTGGGCGGGCGCGGCACCGATGGTGAACAGGAGTGCGGCGAGGAAGGCGAGGTTGTCGATGACCATGAGGGCCGTGGCGAGTTCTTTCTGGCGCATGGGGGTCCTTTCTGTGCGTCGGAGCGGACGGCGGTGTGCGCTCGCGGTATCCATCATGCCCGAAGATTTATCGAATAGCAATAAAAGTATGTTGTAAGGCGATAAATGCTGCTCGTTTTGCGATATGGAGCATATGGCCTGCGCCCTGCCCTGGGAGCTGCGTTTTCTGCTCCGACGCGAGATGCGCGTTCGGTTCGGGGCGGGGCGGGAGTGCGGCGAAGAGGGCGACGACGGTGCGGCGATTCGACCTCCCGTTTGGGGCCTGTCCCCGATTGGAGGGCGGGCGGTGCTGCGGGGCGGGCCGTGGTCGGGGCGGTGTGCGGGGGAGAGGGCGACGGCGGTGCGGCGAGGTTCGGGGCTGCTTGCGGCGGTGCGCGTTCCGGTTTCGGCGCGGGTGCGCGGGAGGTGCGAGTGGCGGAGGCGAAGCGGAAGCGGCTGCGGCGGCGGGAGTGCGGCGATTCGACCTCCCGTTTGGGGCCTGTCCCCGATTGGAGGGACGGGCGGTGCAACATGCCGATTCCCGCCTCCAGATCGCGAAAAGAGCGCCCCCCGTATTGGCAAGGGCGCCGCGAAAACCGCACGCCGACAGCGAAAAGCACGGAACGCACCCGCCTCGCCCTGCCTTCGTGCCCTCCGGCGCATGCGTCGCGCCCCGGCGACACGATGCTGGGCACAGTCGAAGTCTTGACATCAAGATGGTGTAGAGTGCCCCCTGTATTGGCAAGGGCGCCGCGAAAACCGCACGCCGACAGCGAAAAGCACGGAACGCACCCGCGTCGCCCTGCGCCCCACCGGGCCGGCAAACCCGCCGGCACCCCGACATGAAGGGAGAAACATGGACACTCTCGCAACGATATTCGGAGACATCTCCGATTTCCTCTACACCTACATTCTCATTGCGCTTCTCATCGGCACCGGCCTCTACTTCACGATCCGCACCGGCGGCGTGCAGTTCCGCGAATTCGGACAGATGATCCGCGGCATGTTCGGCTCGCGCAACGCCGACGGCGACGGCATCTCCTCCTTCCAGGCATTCGCCATCGGCCTCGCCTCCCGCGTCGGCACCGGCAACATCGCCGGCGTTGCCATCGCACTCGTCGGCGGCGGCCCCGGCGCGATCTTCTGGATGTGGATCGTCGCCCTCGTCGGCATGGCCACCGCGTTCGTCGAAGCCACCCTCGCCCAGCTGTTCAAGATCCGCTGGCACGACGGCACCTTCCGCGGCGGCCCCGCCTTCTACATCCAGCGCGGCCTCGGCTCGCGCACGTGGGGCGCGATCTTCGCCGTCTTCCTCATCTTCTCCTTCGGCATCTCCTTCGAGATGGCGCAGGCCAACACGATCGCCGGCGTACTCGACTCGAACTTCTCGATTCCCGCCTGGGTCACCGCGCTCGGCCTCGTCATCCTCACAGCCCCGATCGTCTTCGGCGGCATCAGGCGCGTGGCGAAAGTCGCCGAAATCGTGGCACCGGCAATGGCAATCGTCTACATCTTCATCGCGCTCGTCATCGTGGCCATCAACTTCACCGAAATCCCGCACGTGTTCGGCCTTATCATCGCTTCGGCCTTCGGCCTTGAACAAGGCGTGGCAGGCGTGGCCGGCGGCGTCGTGGCCGCAATGCTCAACGGTGCCAGGCGCGGCCTCTTCTCGAACGAAGCCGGCATGGGTTCGGCCCCGAACGCCGCCTCCACCGCACAGGTGACCCACCCCGCGAAACAGGGGTTCATCCAATCGATCGGCGTGTTCGTCGATACGCTGCTCGTCTGCTCGGCCACCGCCTTCATCGTGCTCAACGCCTCTTCGGACGTTTTCACGCCCGGCACGCAGCCCGAACTTGAAGGAGCCTCCCTCACGATCGCCGCCGCGCAGAGCCAGCTCGGCTCGTGGCTCGGCCCGGTGATGGTGGTGCTTATCTTCGTCTTCGCCTTCTCCTCGATTCTCGGCAACTACACCTACGCCCAGGTGAACTTCGACTTCCTCACCGGCGGCAAGGAATGGGGAGAATACCTGCTTCGCACGCTCGTGCTCGTTTCGGTGGCGATCGGCGCGCTTGCGGAACTCGCGGCCGTGTGGAACTTCGCCGACATCACGATGGGCGGCATGGCCCTCATCAACCTCGTGGCGATCGTTCTGCTCGGCAAGTGGGCGCTGGGGGCGCTCAAGGACTACCGCGTGAACAAGGAGCGGCCGTTCGTGGCGACGGACAACCCGAACATGCCCGGCGAGCTGCCGACCGACATTTGGGTTCCGCGCAAGAATCCGCTCGGCTGACTTTTCTTGGCGACGCGGTGGCGTGTCGCCTGCATTGGCGGGCCGGGGCCGGTTGGCTCCGGCCCGCTTCGCGTTTCCGGCGAGACGACGGGGTGCGCGATTTGGGGCGGGGTGGTTTTCGCATGCTTGGACGAAAACGGTGCTCCGAACCCCGCTGTTTGTGCAGGCCAAGGAGCTGAATGTCGGAAACGGGGCCATGTCCGGTCGCTTCCCGTCCCTTCGAGGCTTCCTCGCTCCAGTCTCGCGCGAGCAAGCCCGCACGGGCCTTCCGCTCGTCGCTGTCCCCAAAGCGACACCAAGGCCTGTCTCCGGCGCAGGCAGCCAGGGCATGGCAGCGGGCCTTCCGGCGCGCGGCACGGGTTTCGGCGGGATGGCCTTTGCGGCATCCGACAGAGGCGGCGAACCCGCGCGGGCCGAACGGCTACTGCGCGTCGCCCTCCCCGGGCGCCGCAAACTCGCGGGTCTTCTGCTCCGCCACGCGCACGATCTTCTCAGCGAGATCCGCATAGTCGGTGCCCGTCATGCCCGGCCAGCCATGCACGGCCTGCGCCCACTGCGCGGGAATGCAGCTCTCGCCGTAGGCGGCACCGAGCAGCGCGCCGGCGAGCGTCGCCGTCGAATCCGTATCCCCGCCAATGCGCACGGCCCGCACGAGGCCCTCGCGAACGGCGTCGGCCCCGCGCAGATGCTTGACGGAATAGACGGCGTCCCACGCGCTCTGGAGCGCCACCTGGACGCGGGAATTCTGGTTGACGTCGTAGCGGGCCCGCTCGGCGTCGTGCAGGAGGCGGTCCCAACGGGTCGCCGATTCCTCGACAAGGAAGTCGAAGCCTCCGAAAATGTCGATCGTGCCGGTGAGGACCGCGTTGCGGATCGCTTCGGCCCACAGAATCGAGGCTTCGTCGGCGAGGCGGTCGTAGTGGGTGAGGCGCGTGAGGGACTGGGCGGCCTGCGCGGTGCGTTCGCGCGAGCCGAGATAGGCGAGGGCGACGGGGGAGATGCGCGTGAGGGCCGCGTTTCCGGGCGCGCGCCGGTTCGTTTCGGAGAAGGTGCGGGCGGCGCGGGCGAGCCGGTCCGCGGTGTCGCCGGAACCGGGAGTGGCGGCGAGGGCGAGAACGGCGCGGGTCTGGGTGCCCATGTCGGAGGCTCCGAAGCCCATCCAGTCGATGAGGGCGTCGCCGAGACGGATGAGGGCCTTCTTCGAGGCGAGGGGCAGGCCCGTGGCGGCGATGCGGGCTGTGAGGGCCGACATCTGCGTGTCGTCGGACCATTCGCCGGGCTGGTACGGCCCGAGGCCTCCGCCCTTCATCTCGGGTTCGCCTTCGGGCGGGGAGACGAACTCGTAGGGGACGCCAAGGGCATCGCCGACGGCGGCTCCGAGGAGGGCGCCTCGGGCGCGGTCGATGATGGCGGGAGTGAGTTCGATGGTGGCGATGTCGGTGCGGTCGTAGGGTGTTTCGGTCATTGGGTTTTCCTTGGGGTCGGCGCGGGGGCGACGCGGTTTGCGGGGCATGGCTTGTGGCCGCCTCCCATTGTATGTGACCCGTCCCACGCGACGGAAGCGGCTGGTGCGGGAGCCGTGCGAAGGCGGGGCGACGGGCGGACGGACCGCTCTCGCCCCGTCCCGCCCCAGCCGCTTGCGCGAATGCAAAGTGCGAGGCGCCGCAAAAGGGACAGCGTTCGGTCGCTTCGCTCCCGCTCGCGGCTTCCTCGCTCCAGTCTCGTGCGATCCTGCCCGCGCGGACCTTCCGTTTGTCGCCGCCCCCAACGAGACAGCCCGCGGTGGCCGTGCCCTTGGGAGACGGCCCCGGCCCGCGCCATGCCGCCGCATCAGTAGCGAATCGCGTCGATCGGCTTGACGCGCACCGCCATCGCCGCCGGAATAACGCCCGCCAGCGCGCCAATCGCCGTCGAAATCCCCATTGCCGCCAAAGCGGTATGCATCGGGAATCCGGGAGTGTCCTGGAGGTGAATTCCCATCGACCCCAACGGAATGAAGCGAACGATCACGATTGCGAGCGCCACTCCGAGGAAGCCCGCCACGAAAGTGGCCACGACCGACTCGAGGAACACCGAGAAGAACACGCGCCGCGCCGAAGCGCCCACGGCCCGCCGAATGCCAATCTCCCGAATCCTCTGCCTCACCGTCACGATTGCCACGTTGAGCAGTCCGAGCGCGCCCAGCAGAATCACGATTGCGCCAATTGCCATGATTACGGCTTGCACGCCGCCCAAGGAATCCTCTCCAGAAGGATCCTCGCCCAGCCAGACGGAAGGGTCGGCAGCCTCCGCCTTCCATTTCGAGCCGAGAAGGGAATTCATTGCCGCCGGCAGTTCCTTGCGTGCCTGCTCGGCCTGCGCCGGATCGACCCACACGTACAACGAGGTATCGGAGAGTTCCGCCTTGCCGGTTCCGGCCGTCGCCAGCTCCCACGCATCGTAGGGAACGTACATGGTGGAAGCCGCGTAAGGACCCGACTTCACGACGCCGACAATCTTCACCTTCGTTGCCGTGCCTGTCATTGTCAGCACGATAGGTTCGCCGATCGGCGCGCCGCCGAGAGCCTGCCTGTGCATTGCCTCGTTGATGACGACCGGAGTGACGCGCTGGTTCACGTCGCCGGGCTCGATCCACCTTCCGGCAGCCTGGCGCAGGCGGTAGATTGTCGCATATGACGGGTCGACGGCCTGGATCGTCACGTCGACGTAGGGCGAGGAGTTGCCAAGGTCGTCCACCATGCTTCCAAGGTTCTCGGCATCGATCGCATGCCCACGGAAATGCCCCGAGTTTGCGGCCTTCGTGACTTCGTCGAAGGTCGCCCACGTCTGCGCCGAACGCGAATAGCCTGTCAAAGCGTATCGCGATGCGAGCGCTTCGGTGGCACGGGTGAACGGGGAGGGGCTCGCGTCTGCGGCGGGCCAGCCCATCTTCTCCATGTTCGCGAGCTGGGCCGGACTTGGCGGGGAGTTCTCAAGGTCCGACGACGTCGCCTTCGCGTCGGCCTGCGAGCCGGAGCCGCCGGGGCCTTCGGAACCGTCGCCCGGGTCGGATTCGTCGGTGCCCGCCTGGCTGACGGTGATCTGGATCGTGGCGTCGCGGCCGGTCATGGCCTCGATTTCTTCCTTGTTGGCCTGCACGATGATGTCGCCGAGCGCCATGACGGTGCTCATGGCGGCCACTGCGGCCACCACGCCCACGAGGGACAGGATTACGCGGGCCTTCTGGATGCGTACCTCCTGCCAGGCTTCGATGAGCGCGCCGAGGATGGCCGTGGGGTTCATCGGGCCTCTCCTTCCTTGCGGAACGCTTTCTTGTCGGGCGCCGTCTCGCGCGGCGCAGCAAGCCGCTCCGGTCCGCCCGGGACGGTCCCGCCGGGGCCGGGCATCGCGGGCGTGCTCCCCGAAGCCGGGACCGGGCGCGCCTCGTCGTCGTCAAACATGTTGACGTCGTGCAAGATTCCGTCGGACAGCGTGTAAACGGTGCCGGCGCGCTGGGCGACCTTCATGTCGTGCGTGATTACGATCAGCGCCGAATTCTGCTCGCGTGCCACCTCTTCGAGCAGGCCCATGACCGCCTGGCCGGTGTCCGGGTCCAGAGCGCCCGTCGGCTCGTCGGCGAGAATCACTTTCGGCTTGCGCACCAGGCAGCGGGCAATCGCGATACGCTGCTGTTCGCCGCCCGACATCTGTGCCGGATACGATTCGAGCCGGTCGCCGAGGCCTACGCGCTCGAGCATGTCCGCTGCGAGCCGGTGCCGGGCCCAGAACCGCTTGTCGGTGGCGTACAGGAGCGGCACTTCCACGTTTTCGAGGGCCGTGCGGGTGGGGAAGATGTTGAATTGCTGGAATACGAACCCGAACTTGTCGCCGCGCAGGGCTGCGCGCCGGGATTCGGACAGGGCCAGGGTGTCCACGCCGTCGAGCATGTACGTGCCGGCGTTTGGCAGGTCGAGCATGCCGATAAGGTTGAGCAGCGTGGATTTTCCGGTGCCGGAGCGGCCCACGATCGACACGTGGTCGCCTGCCTCCACGTCGAGGTTCACGCCGCGCAGGATGTGAAGGTCGGTGCCGTCGGGCAGGGGAACCGTCCGCGTCACGCCGTGCAGTTCGAGCAGGCTCACGTCAGCAGCCCTCTCCGGTCATCGGGTCGCATTGCATGGCCGTGTCGGTGGCGGGCACGTACTCCAGCACCTCTTCCCCTTCCTCGATGCCGCTGCGGATTTCCACGAGGGAACCGTCGGTCAGGCCGATTTCCACTTCCTTTTTCGTGCCGTCGGGCGTGTAGACGAAGCCCTTCTGGTAGCGGCCTTCGACGGCGGTGGCGGGCAGGGTGAGCACGTCCTTCGCTTCGCCGGCATTGATTTTCATCGTGGCTTGCAGGCCGGGGAATACGGTCATGCCGGCCGGGATCGGGCAGCGTGCCTCGATGTTCGTGGCGGTGGTGCCTTCTTCGTTGCCGGCGGTGCCGGCCTTGACGTCGATCTTCAGGCCGGAGCATTCGAAGGGCTGGGGGCCGTTCTTGATGGTGATGGTGGCGGTGTCGGGCGCGTTGGTGATGCGGTACATCTGGTCTGCGGATAGCTGGGCGACGACGGAGTGCGTATTCGGGGTGACGGTGCCGATGGAGTCGCCCGGGTTGACTGCCTGGTTCTTCACGGCGGTGAAGTGGACGGTGCCGGAGGCGGGCGCGGTGACCCATTCGCTTTTGTAGTCGGTGCGGCCCGGAACCGTGGTGACGTTGCCGTCGGCGTCGGTGACGGTCTGGTCTTCGCCTTGGATGGTTTTCTGGATCTGGACGAGGGCGTCGCCGGCCGCAACGGTTTGGCCTTCGTTGAAGTTGAAGGCGATGACGGTACCGTCGAGAGTGGCCTTGAACTGTCCGGTGGCGTCCTGCTGCACGGTGCCGGTGGCCGAGACGCTTGAGGTGACGTGTCCGCGTTCGGCGAGCACGGTGGATTCGGCGAAGTTCGCGCTGGGGGCGGCGGTAGCGTCGTCGAGGGCGGTTCCTGCGGGGAAGAATGCGAATTTGACGAGGGCGACGGCGATGACGACGAGCGCGAGGAGCCGGATCCAGCTCATGACTGTCTGTGTGGTGCTTTGCGGTTTCATGTGCGGGCCTTGCTGACGCTTTCTGGCGTGTAGGTGGCGGATTGTACAAACGCGATGCTAGTGCGCGCGGGCCGGGGGCGCGGGTTCCTTACGCGAATGAAAGGTGGCCGTGCGTCTGGACTGTCGTGCAGGCGCGCGTCCGCTGCCGGGGCGGGGCTGGAACGGCGTGTCGCCGGTGCCTGGCACCGTGATTGAGGGCGTGATGACCGGCAATGGTTCGTGCTGCCGGTCCAGGGTCTTTGGTGCCGCTTCGGGCGAAGTCCGCCATGTTCATGCGCGGCCTTGGCGGCCCCGGGCACACGGGAAGGCCGAACGGTTCACCCGGGCCCCGTCCAAGAACGGCACCCACGCCACGCCTTCTTTGCGCAAGCCGAACGCCAAACTTCCTGCAAGCAATGGCTCGACCGCCGCAACCGTCACAGACCTCACGCAGACCTCGAAGGCCTCGGCCCAACAACACATTGCACCCTGTCCAAGGCTTGCACCTAGTTGTCCCCAATGCGGCCACCCGACGTTGACGCCTGCGGCCTTCTTGATGAGTTCCGCAGCCGGCTAGTCTGTTCCCAATGCGGCCACCCGACGGCGGGGCGGCCCTATGGGACAGTCCCTTCCGCTCGTCGCTGTCCCCAAATCTCGCTCCGGCTCTCGCCGGGGCTAAAGCGCCTCGAAAGCCTCCCGAAGCTCGAACCCGTCGCGCCCGCAAATCGAAAAGATTCCGCCAGAGATGTCGCGCTCGGGATGAATCCCATGCCAATCGCGCAAGGCCATCGGCGCAGCATGCGAAAGCACCTGCTCCACCGGATCGAGCTGGCGGAAAGCCAGCCCTCGCACATGCCCCGGATGCTCGCGGGCCGCTTCCTCGTACAGGTACGGGTCATGCTGGCCGTCGTCGCCCACCAGAATCCATCTGATATTCGGGAAGGCAATCATCAGATTCCGCAGCTGTTGCTTCTTGTGAGCCTGCCCGTCACGGAACAGCGACGTGGGCGTCGGGCCCCAATCCGTAAACAGCATCGGGCCCGTCGGATAGCCGTTCGCTTCGATGAACGCCTGCATGGCGGGCACCGTATTCCATGCGCCTGTGGACAGATAGAACACGGGCGCGTCCGCGTGGCCCTCAAGCAGGCGCGCGTAGAACTCCGCCATCCCCGGCACCGCATGGCGCGAAGAGCCTTGAAGCACGAACGAGTTCCAGGCGGCGAGGGCCGCGCGTGGCAGCGACGTGTGGACAATCGTATCGTCCACGTCCGAAATCAGGCCGTAGGTGACCTTCGGGGCGACGATCAGCACCGGAGCTTCGACGGCTTCCCCCTTCGCCGGGGTGATGGTGACGTTGTGCCAGCCCGGTTCGAGGCCGTGGTTTTGGACGACGCAGTCGATGTAGCCCGAACGGTCCGTGCGTGTCGGATATTCGCGGCCATTGACCGAAAGGATCACGGGCAGGTAGCCAACCTGCGTCGTGAAGAAGGCGCGGAAGCCGCGCTGCATGTATTCGGCCTGGGCAATCGCCTTGTCGTAGACCGGGGAAATCGCGTCGGCTGCGGCTTCCGGCAAAAGAAAGGAATCGTGGGCCGTGCGCGGGAGCGCCGAGAGAATCGCCGGCGGGCGCTGCTCGGGGTCGGCCATGATTGCCCGGCCGAGAATGTGGATGGCCTGGGTCGAGCCGTAGCCGGTGTAGGGAAGAATGCGCGGAAGCCACCCGTCGGCGCGGCGGCGCACGATGCCGCGGCGGTTGATGGCATCTTCGAGGGCTCGCGCAAAATCCGAAATCTCCACGGGGCAAGTGTAACCCCGCTTCGGGGCTGTCTCGAAGAACGTATCAATGGGGTCAGACCCCTTTGATACGCCGGCTGCGAACCTGCGGGCAGGTGGCGAATGTGAAAGACTGGGACGGCACCCGGCACTCCGGCCCGCCAAACCCCGCGAGCCCGGCCGGCGCGAAAGGACTGGCACGAAAGGAGAGGCTAGTGGCGAGAATCCATACGAGGAGCGTCCGCATCGACGCCGATGCCGCAGACGCCTTCTGCGCCCTGCACAAGGACTTCGCCGACCAGTTCGTCTATGCCCACACCAGCCGGCCCCTCCGCCATTTCGGTCTCGGCCGCTGCATCGCCGTTGCCGACCTCGCCGACATCGAAACCCCGGCCTCCGGCGCGGCTCCCGAAGCGCCGGAATCCGCCGTCGCCATGCCGTCCGGCGGCGAAGCCATGCCACAAGCCGAAGCCGCGCCAGAGGCGAGTGTCGCCCGCCCGCCCGTCGCCTTCACCTTTCGCCGTTTCGACGACGGAGACCCGCGCGAAGCCGACCCGCTCTTCGCCTCCTTCCCGCGCGTGGCCTTCATGATTCCGGAAATCGTCATCACCGAAGACGCTACCGGAACCTGGCTTCAGGTCAATTCTCTCGGACCCGTCTACTCCGGCCGCATCGCACGTTTTGCCGCCCGGGCCCGCGCCGCCGCGCCCCGCCGCCGCGAAACCCCGCGGATTTCCGTCGAACGCGACGATCCGCGCGAATGGGAACGCGAAGTTGCCGCCGCGCTTGCCGCCATCGAAGCCGGGCGCGTCGCCAAGCTCGTGCTCGCCCGCCGCCTTCCCGTGCGAGCCGCCGAGCCCTTCTCCTTCAAGGACGTGCTCCTCGGCTTGCTTGACGGCCCCGCCGAAGGCACGGTATTCGGCTACCGTTACGGCGACGTCTTCTTCGTCGGCTGCACTCCCGAACTGCTTCTGCGTGCCTGCGCGGGCGGGGCGGTCGAATCCATGTGCCTTGCCGGGTCGTCCAGGCCCGGGGGAAACCTCCTGGCGTCCGCCAAGGACCGCCGCGAGCACGAATACGTCGTCGACCATATCCGTAGCGTTGCCGGGCGAAACTGCTACGACGTGCGTATCCCCGCCGAACCGGGCATCCTCAGGCTGCCGACGATCTGGCATCTGCATACGCCCGTCGCCGCGCGCCTGCTCGCCGGCCGTTCCTCGTGGGATTTCGCCTCCCAGCTTTACCCGACGCCCGCGCTCTCCGGCCTGCCGGTGGGCGAGGCGCTGATGGCTCTGCGCGGCATCGAAGGCTTCAACCGCGGCTTTTTCGGCGGCGTGGCGGGCGTGGCGCGCGTCGGCGGCGACGGCCGCGAACTCGATGCCGAATATTCTGTCACGATTCGCTCTGGAGTGTTCGACGGCGAGCGTGGATACGTGTATGCCGGTTGCGGAATCGTGGCGGGCTCGGATGCCGCCGCGGAGTACCGGGAAACCGACCTCAAGTTTGCCACGATTCTCTCCGCCTTCGAGGCGACGTGGGGCGACGCGGAGGCGTGCGACGCGGGCGGGGGCGACGCGGGCGACGTTGGCGCGCGCGGTGCGGGTGACTGTCTGGCCGGCGGGCATGGCGCGGGTGGGGGCGACGTGCAAGGCGGTCGGGCCTGATGGCGGGCGATGCGGGAGTGCGCGGCGCGTGCCCGGGCCCGGCCGGCGAAGGCGCATGGAGCGCAGAAGGCACGAACCGCGCGGCGGGAGCCTTCCTCGACGGTTTCTTCGGGCAGCTTGCGGCGCTCGGAGTTCGCGACGTCGTGGCAAGTCCGGGTTCGCGGTCGACACCGCTGGCAATGAAGGCCTACGAGCATTTCGGGGATGTCCTGCTTGACATCGACGAGCGGGGTGCGGGGTTCCTTGCGCTGGGCATTGCCAAGGCGAGCGGACGGCCCGTGGCGGTCGTGGCGACGAGCGGCACCGCGATCGGCAACTGGATGCCGGCGGTACTCGAGGCGGAATCCTCGCATGTTCCGGTACTGTTCTTCTCCTCCGACCGGCCTGCGCGGCTCCAGGGCGTCGGTGCGCCGCAGACCTGCGACCAGACGGAAATCTTCGGCGGGCATGTCAGGCTCTTTCGGCAGATGCCGGACCCGAACGCCGTGGCGCAGCGGGCGGGTTTCAAAGCCACGGACGAGCTGCCCGAAACGCTTGCCGGGCAGCTGGCGCGCGCAGGCGCCGAAGCTGCACGCGAGGCAGTCGCGGCTGCGCGTGGCAATGCGCAGACCGGGCCGCGCGGCCCGGTCCATCTCAACTTTCCATTCGACGAACCGCTGAAACCCGCACCCCGCGTCGCCCTT